>DATAHD010000267.1:0-10150 GCA_036263395.1 Rhizomicrobium sp.
TATGGCACCGACGGCCGGCTCGGCAGCTGGGATGGCAGCCACGCGTTCTGCATAACCTCCGCCAACTTCTCGATTGCGGGCCGCGGCAAATGCGCGGAACGCGGCTATGACCGTAAGGGTTTCTTCGAGGTCGACACCGGCAAGGCGCCCGACTACACCCACAAGCTTTCGGACTGAGCACCATGCGGCGACGGCGCAAGACCAAGATCCTGGCGACTATCGGACCGGCCTCCTCTTCCGCGGAGATGATCCGCGCCCTGTTCGATGCCGGCGTCGACGTCTTCCGCATCAATATGAGTCACACCTCGCACACCCTGCTGGCGGAGCTGCACGGCAAGGTCCGCGCGCTGGAGCAGGAGGTTGGGCGTCCGGTTGGTATCCTCGTCGATCTGCAGGGCCCGAAGATTCGGCTCGGCACCTTTCCGGGTGGCAAGATCGCCCTGGCCGAAGGCGACCGCGTGAAGATCGTGCGCCGCGTCGAAGCGACCGGCGAAAAGGAAATCCCGATCCCGCATCCGGAGGTCTTCCACGCGCTGAAGCAGCGCCACAGCCTTCTGATCGACGATGGCAAGATTCGCCTACGGCTTCTCTCTGCGACCAATGACAGTGCTGAAGCCTCGGTCGAAATCGGCGGCGAGCTGAAAGACCGCAAGGGCGTGAACCTGCCCGACACGCTGCTGCCGATTCAGGCGATGACGCCGAAGGACCGCACCGATCTCGATGCCGCGCTCAATCTCGGCGTCGACTGGATCGCGCTGTCGTTCGTGCAGCGTGCCGACGATGTCGCCGAACTGAAGAAGATCGTGCGCAACCGCGCCGGTGTGCTTGCCAAGATCGAGAAGCCGAAAGCGATCTCCAGCCTCGCCGAAATTCTGGAGATGTCGGACGCGCTGATGGTCGCGCGCGGCGATCTCGGCGTCGAACTTCCGCTGGAGCAGGTGCCGGGCAAGCAGAAACAGATCACCCGCCTCGCTCGCCGCGCCGGCAAACCGGTGGTCGTGGCGACGCAGATGCTGGAATCGATGATCACCTCCGAAACGCCGACGCGTGCCGAGGTATCGGACGTCGCGACCGCGGTGTTCGAAGGCGCCGACGCGGTGATGCTGTCGGCCGAGACGGCCTCGGGCGCGCATCCGGTCGAAGCGGTGTCGATGATGGACCGCATCGCCACCGCCGTCGAAGGCGACCCGCTTTATCAGTCGATCATGGATGCGCAGCGCACCCATCACGAAGACTCGACACCCGATGCGATCACCGCCGCGGTCCATGAGGTGACGGCGACGATCCACGCCAAGGCGATTGTGACGTGGACCAAGTCCGGCTCCACGGGCCTGCGCACCGCACGCGAACGCGCCGAAGCCCCGATCATCGCCATCACCCCGATGCTGGAGACCGCCCGCCGCCTGTCGCTGGTATGGGGCCTGCACTGCGTCCACACCGAGGACGCACACGACCTCGACGACGTCGTCGACCGCGCCGCCCGCATCGCCTGGACCGAAGGCTTCGCCAAACCCGGCGAGCGCATCGTCATCACCGCCGGCGTCCCCCTCGGCACCCCCGGCGCCACCAATTTCCTCCGCGTCGCCTTCGTCGGCGGCAAGGTGGAAAACTAACCTCCACCGCGCGCGAAGCGCGGGGAGGGGGGCACGCCGAAGGCGTGGGGGCGGGCCTACGCGACAACGTCACGTTTGTTGGACCAACCCGCACAATTCCCAACGCCAGAGGAAAAGCGCCTACGCACTGGGCCGGCCCCCTCCATGAATGGAGGGGGCGTTATGACTTGACCTAGCGGCCGAATGGGAGTGTTTCGCCCCCATGGGCGACAAAGGCACCGAATACGAAGCGGACGGCGAAGGCGCCGACACCGCCGCAGAAGCCGGCGACTGGAACGCACTCGCCTACTACACCGCCTCGACACCGGAAGAACGCCGCCGCTCCTTCATCATCCTGTTCGTCAGCCTCGTCTGCATGGGCGCGGGCCAGACAATCCTGTTCGCCATCCTGCCGCCGCTGTCGCGCCAGCTCGGTCTCACCGAAGTGCAGACCAGTTCGATCTTCGGCGTCTCCGCCCTGATCTGGGTTTTCACCTCGACCTATTGGGGCAAGAAGAGCGATCTGTGGGGCCGCAAGCCCGTGATGCTGATCGGCCTCCTCGCTTACGCGATCTCGACATTGCTGTTCGCCAGCACCATGGCCGCCGGTCTCGTGCACTGGCTACCCGCATTTGCCGTCTTCCCGCTGCTGATCGCGTCGCGTTCGATCTACGGCACCTTCGGCTCCGGCACCTCACCCGCAAGCCAGGCTTATGTCGCCGACCGCACCGCACCGGCCGAACGGCTGCAGGGCGTTGCGACCATCAACGCCGCGTTTGGCATGGGCTCGGCGATGGGGCCAGGCATCGCGGCGCTGCTCGCCGTCATCGGCGTGCTCGCGCCGTTCTATTTCATCGTGCTCCTCGCGCTCGCCAGCGCCGGCGCGATCTGGTTTCTGCTGCCGGAGCGCACGCCGCCGAAATCGCACAAGCAGCAGCAGAAGCGCACTCTCAAATGGTACGACCCGCGCATCCTGCCGTTCGTGCTGTTCTCCGTCGGCCTCGGCATCGCCGGCACGGTCGCGGTACAGACCGTCGGCTTCTTCTTCATCGACGTGCTGCACGCCTCCAACGAAATGGCGGTGCAGTACAACCTCATCGGTCAGATGGCCTCGTCGATGGCGGCGCTGTTCGCACAGCTCGTTGTCGTGCAGCGTTTCAACTTCTCCGCCAAGCAGCTCACCACCTTCGGTCTCGCCACCGGCTTCGTGTCGTTCACGCTGTTCCTGCTGGCCCCGACCTTCGGAACGCTGGTGTTCGCGATGATCCTGTCCGGCCTCGGCTTCGGCGTCGCACGCCCCGGCTTCGCCGCCGCCTCGTCGCTCACCGTGTCACCGCAGGAACAAGGCGCGGTCGCCGGCATCATCGGCGGCGCCAGCGCGGCCGGCTTCATCTTCGGCCCACTGATCGGCGAGATGTATCGCTGGGCGCCGCAAATTCCTTACGCGTTCGGCGCCGTCCTGATGGTCGGCCTCTTCATCTTCACCCGCGTCTCGCGCACCTTGCGCAACGCCGGCGTCATCACACCCAATGTCGACGCGATCGAAGAAGCCGAAGCCTCAACACCGCCGAGCGTCTAGCGCACGCCAACTAGGCGATTGGGTCGCTCGCCTTGCGCGGTCCATACGCTTTATATGTGAGAAAAACTCCCATCGCCGTCAGCGTTGCCAGCACGCCGTAGGTGACTGGCCCTCTGCTCAACTGTGGCGCGGTTGGCGCGATCATCCGATAGAGCCCGCCAAGCACGAGAACCCAGCCCACGAGGGTCACCAGCACCGGCCAGCCTGCCGACCAACGATTGTGTGCCTGAAGGATGGCGACCCCGGCCACGAACAGGATCGTCCCGTTGAGATAGACAACCGAAGGCGCAATGCCCGCAAAAACGTCGATGTTCAGGGCTTCAGTGACGCCAAGCGCAACCAGCACGGGACCCACGATCCGCGCAATCGAAACGGAAATCGGCGTCGATGTCACCGCGAAAGCCGCCAGAAACCTGCGCGCATATCCAAGGACTGCGCAGCCCGACCATCATTGACGTGCGTCAAGTCATCCGGCTTTCGGGACGATGCGTTACGGCCGCCGCGAATTCGCCTCAGCCGTCATCCGCGTCAGCAGATACACCGTCGGGAAGCCATCGGCCGGAAGACCGTGCGCTTTCTGATAGAGGCGCAGCTGCGCCTTCGATCCGCGTCCCAGCACGCCGTCGATCTTGCCGGGATCGTAGCCGAGCAGGCGCAGGTTCATCTGGAACTGCATCCGCTCGTCCTTCGTCAGCGCCCGCTCGTCGCGCGGCCAGCTCGCCAGGATCGGCGTGCCGCCGCCGATGCGCTTCGCCAGATAGGCAATCGCCAGCGCATAGCTCGCCGCGTTGTTGTACTTCAGGATCGCGCGGAAATTGTCGAACACCATGAACGCCGGCCCACGCACACCCGCCGGAAGATAAATCGCGCCGTGATCCGGCAGTCCAGAGGGCAGCGGCATGTCGCCCACCCGCGCGACACCCAGCTGCTTCCATTCGCTCAGCGGATGCGAGGTCTCGCCGTCCGCCAGCTCATACGGAAAATTCGCCGGCAGCTTCACTTCGATGTACGCGCGCTCGCCGCGCTTCCAGCCATAGTCGGCCATGATGCTCGCGGTCGAGGTCAACGCATCGGCCGGCGAGTGCCACATGTCGCGAATACCATCGCCGTCGCCGTCCACCGCGCGCAGCAGAAATTCCGTCGGGATCAGCTGCGTATGGCCGAACGCACCGGCCCACGAACACGTCATCTCCGACGGCTTGAAGTGTTCCTGCTGCATCATCTTCAGCGCCGCAATCAGCTGCGGCCGGGCATAGTCGGTGCGCGGCCCGTCATAGGCGAGCGTCGTCAGGGCATCGAACATGTTGAAATTGCCCTGCGCCACGCCGTAGTCGCTCTCGTTCCCCCAGATGGAGACGATGATCTCCTTCGGCACGCCGTATTTGTCTTCGGCCGCCTTCAGCGCCTTGAGGTTGGCGGTCATCGCCGCGATGCCGTCGCTGACCCGTTTGTCCGACACGGCGGTGTCGAGGTAGCTCCAGACCTGCTTGGCAAATTCCGGCTGATTGCCGTTCAGCTCCATCACCCGGGCGCTGCGGTGCACGTTGCCCATCGCCCGGTCGTAGGTGGACGGCAAAATCCCCTGCGCCAACGCCTGCGCCCGGAAGTCCCGCACGAAGGCGGCGAACTTGGCGTCCTCGGAAAGGGCTGCGGAACTCGCCGGCGCGGCGGTTGCGGCCGGCACCGCGGGCGCCGCCGAAACGGTCCCCGGGGCGGCATGGCTGGCCCCGGCACACGCGGCGGTAAGTCCCGCCAGCACCAGGGCGGCCGCCCGAACCATCCGCCCGCTGCGGCTAAAAGACTGATTTTCCTTGATATTTACCACGCCAACGCCCCTCAACACACCGCAATCCTGTCCATCCAAAATGGCTGGAGCGTGGCGTTGACACCCAAGGGTGCCGCCACTAGTTTCCGCGCCTCTTTTGCATATCCCATACAGAAGGCGTGCCATGAAAGTCCGCAATTCCCTCAAGTCGCTCAAGAAGCGGGACAAGGACTGCCGTGTGATCCGCCGCCGTGGCCGCACCTACGTCATCAACAAGAAGAACCCGCGCTTCAAGGCTCGCCAGGGCTAATCTCCGGCACCGGAGTGACGCGGCTTCAATAAAGCTCGAGACAAGCAGCTTCGGGATCGTCGGCAAAACCGGCGATCGCGTTTGCGTGTCGGCGCAGCAGCATCTCGATAACATCCGTCGGCTGGTTGCCACATCGCAGCCACAGCACCTTCGGCGGCGGCCCTCGCAAGGCAGCCAATTCGGCAAAATCCGAATCGAGCGTAACCACCATCAGGTCCTCACGCGCTGCGTAGGTCCAGATCGCCAGATCTTGAGCCTGTCTCTGACCGATGGTCGTGACGTGGCGGGCATCGGGATAAACGTCGGCTAGTGCACGACAAAGCCGGTAACTGAGATTCTGATCGAACAGCAGCTTCACGCGACGACGATGCGCCGCTCGCGATCCGCAGCATAGGCGAGCGCGGCGCGAATATCGTCTTCGGTCAGCTCAGGATAGTCGGCGATGATCTCGGCATGTGACATGCCCGCAGCGAGCCAGCCGAGAATATCGGACACGGCAATCCGCATACCGCGGATACAGGGGCGTCCGCCCCGCTTTCCCGGCTCTTGTGTGATGATCTCGCGGTAGTCCGTGCTCATGAACGTAACCTAGCACAACCGCACAGGGCTGGCGACGGCACGCACAAAAGCATCGCGAACCGCCAAATCACGCTAACATGGCGATTGGAATGTCGATGGACCTCACACCACCCAACCAGGCCGTCATTGCCCGCCGGGACGAGATCGTCGCGGCGCTTAGAGCTATCGTGCCCGATGGCGTCATCGACGAAGACGCGGGTCTGCGCGCCTACGACCGCGATGCGCTGACCGCCTATTCCGCCAAGCCGCTCGTATGCGTCCTGCCGAAAACCAAAGCGCAGGTCGCCGCCATCCTGCGCTACGCCCACGCCGAAAGCATCGCGATTATCCCGCGCGGCGCCGGCACGTCGCTCTCCGGCGGATCGCTGCCGCGCGCCGATGCGATTCTCCTCGGCCTCTCCAAAATGAACCGCATCCTCGAGGTCGACCTCGACAATCGCTGCGTCGTCACCGAACCGGGCGTCACCAATCTCAACATCACCAAGGCGGTCGAGGGCAACGGCTTCTATTACGCGCCCGATCCGTCGAGCCAGATCGCCTGCAGCATCGGCGGCAACGTTGCGGAGAATTCCGGCGGCCTGCACTGCCTAAAATACGGTCTCACCACCAACAACCTGCTCGGCGTGGAGATCGTACTCGCCGACGGCACGTCGCTGCGCCTCGGCGGCAAGGCGGCTGGCGCCGGCGGTCTCGATCTGCTCGGCGTCGTATGCGGCTCGGAAGGCCTGCTCGGCGTCGTGGTCGAAGCAACGCTCCGCATTCTGCCGAAGCCTCCCGTCACGCGCACCCTGCTCGCCGCATTCCACTCCGTGCCCGATGCCGGGCAATGCGTCGCCGACATCATCGCCGCCGGCATCGTACCCGCTGCGATGGAATTCATGGACAAGCGCTGCATCGATGCCGTGGAGGCGCATTGCGCCCCCGGCTATCCGCGCGGCTACGAAGGCCTGCTGATCATCGACGCCGACGGCTTCGGCGCAGAGGTCGACGACTCCATCGCCCGCATCGGCGACATCGCCCGCGCCCTTGGCGCCGAAGTGCGCGAAGCGACCGAAGAGGCCGCGCGCATGAAGCTGTGGTCCGGCCGCAAGGCCGCGTTCCCCGCGATGGGCCGCCTCGCGCCCGACATGCTGTGCATGGACGGCACGATCCCGCGCAGCGAGCTTCCGGCCGTGCTCGCGCGCATGGCCGAGCTTTCGGTGAAGCACAATCTCGGCTTCTGCAACGTCTTCCACGCCGGCGACGGCAACCTGCATCCGCTTATCGTGTTCGATGCGATGAAGGACGACGAACTCCATCGCGCCGAAGCGTTCGGCGCCGACATCCTGCGCCTCTGCGTCGAAGTCGGCGGCGTCCTCACCGGCGAACACGGCGTCGGCGTCGAAAAGCGCGACCTCATGCCGGTGATGTTCACGGACGTCGACCTCGAACAACAGCACCGCCTGAAATGCGCCTTCGACAGCGGTGCGCTGTTCAATCCCGGCAAAGTGTTTCCGACCTTGTCGCAGTGCGTCGACAGCGGCCACATGCACGTGCACAACGCCAAAAACCCGCATCCGGATTTGCCGCGGTTCTGATGCTTCGCTTTCTCAACACATTCAGCTTTCATCCCCGACGAGTGGCGCGCAGCGCCGCGAGGGAAGGGGACCCAAGCAGTTCAGCAATGACAGTGTGGACGATCGGACACTGCATTTCATCTGCGGCAGTTGGGTCCCCTTCCCCTCACTTCGCTTCGCTCCGTTCGGCCGGGGATGACAGCGCCTGCGTTGCGGGGGTGTGCGCGATATGACCGACATCTTCGCCACCACCGAAGCTGAAGTGATCGACGCCGTGAGCGGGGCGCGCGATTGGAAGTCGCCGCTCAACATCGTGGGCGCGCGCACCAAGCGTCAGTTCGGCCGCCCCGTCGCGAACTGGGGCACGGTGCTCGACGTCTCCGGCCTCAAGGGCATCGTCGACTACAAGCCGAACGAACTCATCATCACGGTGAAGCCCGGCACGCCGGTCGCCGAGATCACCGCCGCCCTCGCCGAAAAGAACCAGCGCCTCGGCTTCGATCCACCCGACCTCGGCCCGCTGTTCGGCGCAGCTGCGAACACAGGCACCATCGGCGGCGCAATCTCCTGCGATCTCAGCGGCCCGGCCGCGATGCGCTACGGCCGCGCCCGCGACCACCTGCTCGCCATCCGCGCCGTGAACGGCCGCGCCGAGGCGTTCAAGGCTGGCGGCAAGGTGGTGAAGAACGTCACCGGCTTCGACATCCCCAAACTCTTCTGCGGCGCCTTCGGCACGCTTGGCGTCCTCACCGAAGTCACGCTGCGCGTGTTCCCCGAGGCCGGGGAAGAATCGGTATGGGAAATCTCCGATCTGACGCCCGAACCCGGACTGCGATTGCTGCGTACTGTGTGGTCGAGCCCGCTTGAACCAACCGGCCTCGTCTACATCCCCGGTGAGACACGTCGCGCATCGGCGGCGTTCGGCAATCCCGGTCATGGCGTCAGCATCGTTCGCTTTAAAGGTGCGTCGCTCCCACTGGAAGAAAAGCGGAATGCCTTTACGGGTTTGCTCGAAGCCGCGCACATCCATATGGCGATGGAAATCCCGAACACAGAAGAAGAGTTCGAAAGCCTTCAGACGCTCGCGGCGCTGAACAAGCCGGACATAGACGTATGGCGCATCATTGTACCGCCCGCCAGCGCTGCCGCCCTCATGCTCGAACTCAAGCCCCCACTCTGGACCGCCGATTGGGCTGGCGGCCTTCTCTGGCTCGGCATGAAGGACAGCACCGCCGCTGTCCACGACATCGCCGCGCGATACGAAGCACACGCCACCCTCGTCCGCGCCGGCGAAGCGACACGCAACGCCGTCGCGCCATTCCCGCCCCTCACCCCCGAACGCCTCGCGCTCACCAAAAGTGTGAAAGCCGCGTTCGATCCGCTCGGCCTGTTCAATCCCGGCCGCATGTATCCTGACGTCTGATGCGCACGAACTTCTCCCCCGAAAAGCTTGCCGATCCGCATCTCGCCGCCGCCGAAAAGAGCGTGCGCGCCTGCATCCACTGCGGCATCTGCACCGCCACCTGCCCGACCTACGTCCTGCTCGCCGACGAACGCGACAGCCCGCGCGGCCGCATCATGCTGATGCAGGAGATGCTGGAAGACGGTGGCGCACCGAGCGACGAGACCGTGCTGCATCTCGACCGCTGTCTTTCCTGCCTTGCCTGCCGCACGGCCTGTCCGTCGAGCGTGAACTACGCCCGCTTGATCGATGAAAGCCGAGCGCACATCGAGAAGACCTACAAGCGTCCGCTTGCCGATCGCCTGATGCGCACGCTGATCGCGACCGTGCTGCCGCATCCGGTGCTCACGCGCATCGCCATTGTGCTTGCGACGCTTTTCCGCCCGATCGCGCGCCGCCTGCCCGGCCGCCTGGGCGCGATGGCCAACATGGGCGCGAACGCCTATCCCAGCCTGCGCGCAACGAAGCTCGAAACCAGCGGCACGCGCAAAGTCGCGCTGATGCCCGGCTGCGTGCAGAAAGCCATCGCCCCGCATATCGACGAAGCCGTCGCGCGGCTCCTCACCCGCCGCGGCATCAAGCTGGTGCCGCTCGCGAGCGCCGGGTGCTGCGGCTCACTCGTGCATCACCTCGGCCGCGATGACGAGGCCCGTGCCTGGGCCCGCCGCGCCATCACCGCGTTCGAGAATGCCGGCGGCGCAGCAGCCTTCGAAGCGATCCTCATAACCGCAACCGGTTGCTCCGCGCATCTGAAAGATCTCGCACATCTCTTTCTGGATGACGAAGGCTGGCACAACCGCGCCATTGCCTTCGCCGCGAAGGTGAAAGACTTCTCCGAACTCGCCGAACCGCGCACCGATGTGCCGCCGAAAGATCTGCGCGTCGCCTATCACGCCGCTTGCTCGGCCCAGAACGGCCTCAAGCTCTCGGGCCAAAGTGAGGCGCTCCTCGCCGGCGCCGGCTTCACCGTGCTGCCGATCCCGGAGGGGCACCTGTGCTGTGGCTCCGCCGGCAGCTATTCGATCCTGCAGCCGCAAATCGCCAGCGACCTGCGCGCCCGCAAACTCGCCAACGCTGCGCGCGTCGCGCCCGACGTGATCGCAACCGGCAACATCGGCTGCCTCAACCAGCTCTCCGGCGACGACGCACCGCCGGTCGTCCATCTCGCCGAATTGATCGACTGGGCCGAAGGCGGCCCCACCCCGCAAGCCTTGGCGCGCGCGGGCCTCACGGGCTAACACCTAAAAACAAAACGTCGTCATGGCCGGTCAGCCCGTAGCGCAGCGAAGGGTGTACCGGCCACCCAT
>DATAHD010000268.1:0-10075 GCA_036263395.1 Rhizomicrobium sp.
GCGCCTTCGCCCACTCGTCGCGGATCCACTCAGCGCAGGCGATGGAGTGCTCGAAAAGCGAGTACTTCGCGCCGCCGCCGTAGTCCGGCCACGGGATGAACTCGGTCGAGATGGTCGCCAGCTCGGAGTGAGGATCGGTTGCGTGATGCTTCAGCAGCTTGCGCATGACCTCCTTCCAAGGCTCCAGTTTCTGCGCGTCCCATTCCTCATGGAATTCGCCCGGCTTGGTCTGGATGAACGGATACTGAATGCCGCGCCCCGGCACGCCGTTGTTCACCGACCAGATGTTCTTCGGCCCATTCGGCACCGCGGCCCGCGCATGACAATGGCGGACCCAGTTTGAATCGATCCATTTGTCGGTGACGTTGCGCCGCTTGAACGGATCGAGCTCCAGCGTGCCGGCCGCGATGTCGCCGCGCATGTCCTGCACCGCCTGCTCTTCCGGATTGTCGATCTTGAAGATCACATGGCTGTGGTCGAGCGTCATTTTGAACTTGGCGCCGCGCTTTTCGACGATCTCCGCCACGCGCTCGACACGGCCGACATGCTCCGACCACATGTTCACGTGGACTTCGAAACACGGCACGACGCCGTTCTTCTCGCCAAGCTCCGCCGCCCACATATAGGTGTCGGCAACCTCTTCATCCGTCACCACATGGCCGTCCTTGGCATTGGTGAAGATCTGCACATTCTGAACCTTGGTGTCGTATTCCTTCGCCATCTGCAGGTGCCACTGCAGCAGTGGCTCGTCGCGACCCAGCATGTAGAACCAACCGCCCGCGGTTAACGGCAAGCCGTACTTGTTCGCGGCATGCCGGAAGATCGGCCCATCCGCCGGTGTCGGCGTCTTGTCGAAGTAATCGAACACGCCCGACTCTTTCACCATGCGGAATTTGGTGTCGGTGTCGAACTCGTTCCACACCGCGTGCATCACACCGGCTTCCTGAATCCCGATCTTCAGCTCTTTGGCCATCTCAACCGTCGGTCAGTTTGAAGGGACGCGGAATCTCGCGCGCATGCGGGTTGCCGGCCGGCTGATACGAATACAGCAGCGCCCGACGATCTTTGTCGGATGTGTTCGGCAGCGAGCGGTGCACGAGAAAAGCGTCGAAGAACGCGACACTCCCAGGCGGCACTTCCAGCGGCCGCAGCGCGGTCATGTCGTAGGCGTCCGTGTCGATCTCGCGATTGCGCAAGCCGGTCGAATCCCACGTCTTGACCTTGCCGTTCTTGTGCGAGCCCGGAACCACTTCCAGGCATCCGTTTGCTGCGTCCGCCGCGTCGAGGAACAGCATCGCCGTCACGACCCGCGGCGCGATCGGCGCGAATGCTTCCCAGTACGGGAAATCCTGATGCAGGATAATCGGCCCGCCCTTCTTCGCACGCTTGTAGTTCACCTTCTCGGTGAACAGCACGATCTCGTCCTCGCCGATCATATCGCGGCAGGGATCGAGGAAGCGCGGATCGTGGCCCCAATCGTTCAGCGCCTTGCTGAAATGTGCGAACGGCTCGACGCCCATCAGCAACTCCGGCGCATCGGGCTCCCACTTGATGTTGAGCCCGAAGCCTTCGTTGCGCTCGAACATATAAGAGCCGACGACATGCTTGGTGTCGCGCTTGGCGGCCAGAAGCTGGCGCTGAAGCTCTTCGCAATCCTCGGCGATGGCGGCGCACTCAGCGGTGTTGAACGTCCGCTCGCGAACGACAAAGCCGTCGCGTTCCATCTTCGCCTTCTCGGCAGCACTGAAGCGATAATCGGGTTTGGCGGCGGCACTCATTTGCTTCTCTCCAGAGCGTCGGCCAACGCTTTGCGGCCGGCGGTGATCCACGGGAAGTCCTTGGGCACGTCGCGCTGCACCGGTGTCGTCTGGAACTCATGTGCCCAGGCACGGCGCACGCGCGGCGTCTTGTTGATGCCCGCATAGTGATGCGTGCGCGCATGGTGGAACGACATGCCGCCAGCCTTCAGCGGCACCGGCACACCGGCGCTGCAATCGACCTTCTCGCTGAACTGCAGCACATGCACAGCCGGATCGTCGTTGCCATGCATATGCGGCAGCACATCGCCGCGATGCGACTTCGGCACGAACCACAGGCAGCCATTCTTGGTATCGACATCGTCGAGCGGCATCCACGTGCCGAGCGCGTTGTAGTCCTTGGTGACGTCCCAATACGCCTCATCCTGATGCCACGGCGTTTCGGCCGGACTGTTGGCGCCCTTGAAGATGAGATGGCCCCAGCTATCGACATTCGTCAGCGGCTCGCCCAGCAGGCGTGAGGAGATACGATGCGCGTTCTTCCACGCCTGCGTCTGCTTGATCTGCGGTACGAACCGCTCCGGCTGCAACAGCTGACCAAGGATCGGCCGATCCGTCGTGCCGTAGGGCCGCGCCAGATCGAACAGGCCGTCGAGCAATCCGGTCGGCTTGATGCCGATGAGCTGGTCATAAACCTCACGCAGCCATTCAACCTCTTCATCCGTCGTCACGCGCTCGACACCGAGGTAGCCGTTCTCGCGATAGAACGCGACATCCTTGTCGCTGATCTCCGCGGTGAACTCTTTGGTGGGAAGCGGACGTATATCCATGATCGTCTCCTACGCGATGCCGTAAAAGGTTTGGGCCGTGTTGCCGAAGATGTCGGCACGGTCTTGTTCCGAGAGATGCGCGGTCAGCTTTTGCGCAATGGCGAACCAGTCGGGATAGCTGCCGGCAAGATTCAGTACCGGCCAGTCGCTGCCCCACATCAAACGCTTCGGTCCCCAGATATCGATAAGCGCATCGACATAAGGCTTCAGCGTTTCGATGCTCCAGCCCGGCGCCGCTTCTGTCGCAAGCCCCGACATCTTGCACATCACATTCGGAAACGCGCGCGCGATACTTTCCATATCGCTGCGCCACGGCTCGATCTCGCCGCGCGCGATGTAAGGCTTGGCCCCGTGATCGATCACCATTGGCAGATCGCCGTGCAACGCAAAGAACTTCGCGACGTGTGGCAGATGGCGCGGGAAAACCAGGATGTCCAGCCGCAGTTCCGTCGCCTTCATCGCCGCAATCGCCGGTGCCAACTCCGGCCGCAGAATCCAATCGTCTTCCGGCAAACCCTGCAGCATCGGCCGCAGACCTTTGAGCGTCTTGTTCTCCGCCAGCCACGCAATCACATCCGGCGCATCCTCCGCCGCCAGATCGACCCAGCCGACAACGCCGCCAATAAACGGTGCTGCCGCCGCAAGCCCCAGCAGATACTCCGTCTCCGCCACCGTTTCGGCGCACTGGACAAGGATCGTCTTGTCGATCCCGCAGTCCTTCAGAAACGGTGCGATATCCGGCGGCAGAAAATCGTGATTGATCGTCGGCGTGTCCTTGTCGTTGAGCCAGCCGTAATCGCCGCGATCGATCTTCCACAAATGATGATGCGCATCGACCCGCATCACACGGCTCCCGCCGGTGTCGGCGCCTTGTCGTGCAACAGCCCTGCGGCGCGCAGATCACGCCACAACGTCGCCGGGATTTTCTCTTCCAGGATCGCGACATTGTCCGCGATCTCCTTCGGCGAGATCGCGCCGGGAATAACGCTCACCACAATCGGATGCGCCGCCACGAACTGCAGCGCCGCATCACGCAGCTTCACGCCATGCGTGTCGCAGATCGCCTGCAACGACTTCACACGCCGTGCGACATCCTCCGGAATGCTGCCGTAGTTGAAGGTCGTCTTGCCCGCCAGCACGCCGGAATTATACGGCCCGCCGAGAATGATCTTGGCGCCCTTCGCCTCGCACTGCGGAAACAGCGTATCCAGCGGCGCCTGCTCCAGCAGGGTGTAGCGCCCCGCCAGGAGAAACAGGTCCGGGTCCGCGAGTTCGAGCATCCGCGCACACGGTTCCCACTCGTTCACGCCAATCCCGATGGCATCGACCACGCCCGCGGCCCGCAACTCATCGAGCGCGCGCCAACCGCCGGTCGTCATCAGTTCCTGAATGCGCGCTTCCGATCCCGCGCGCCCGCCATGGTTCGCGCCATCGACGTCATGCACGAGCAGGATATCGATCTTCTCGATCCCCATCCGCCTCTGGCTTTCTTCGAAAGAGCGCATCACCGCGTCATACGAATAATCGTAGACGAACTTCATCGGCGGCAGATCGACATAGATCCCCGCGTCGAACGTCTCACCGGGCGCCAACGGCTGGAGCAATCGCCCCACCTTCGTGGATAGAAGATAAGAATTGCGCGGCTGCTGCCGCAGAATGCGCCCGACGCGATCCTCCGACAGGCCGAGCCCGTACAGCGGCGCGGTGTCGTAGTAGCGAAGCCCCGCATCCCAGGCGGCATGCATGGTCGCGTCGCACTCTTCTTCCGTGAACGGCCGCAGGAAGTTGCCGAGCGGCGCCGAGCCGAAGCCGAGTGTCGTGAAGTCGAGCGTGCGCCCTTTGCGGGTCGTGAATGTGCGAATGGTGCTGGCGGCTGTCATCTCAAACCTTTTTCTCATCGATCTGCGCCAGCGCCGCTTCGATAGAGCGCGTCACCATGGAAAGATGGACCCGCATCGCCGCGCCGGCGAACTCAGCGTCGCCTGAACGGATCGATTCCACCAGCCGGACATGCTCGAGATAGGTGGCGCGCGCCCGCCCCTCTTCCGGCAAGGCCAGACGCCGCGGCCGGTCCAGCGGCGCCCGCGCTGCATCCAGCAGGCGCAGCGCCCGCGGACATTCGATCGCCGAGAAGATTGTCGCGTGCAGCGCTTCGTCGAGATCCTGGAAATAGGCGAGATCGCCGGTATGGAGCGCCCCCGCCTCCTCCTTCAAGTTGGCGTCGAGCTTTTCGAGCAGCGCCGCGTCCGCGACCTCCGTCACCCGGCGGATGGCCTCCACCTCCAGCGCCGTCCGTATAAAGAGACTCTCCCGCACATCGGCCGCCCGGATCGGCGCCACGAAGCTGCCGTGCTGCGGATAGACGTCGACCAGCGCCTCATCGGCCAGCCGCGCAATCGCCTCGCTGACCGGCGCACGCGAGACGCCCAGCTCCAGCGCGATCTCTTCCTTCCGTAGCGGGGCGCCAGGCGGCAGCTCCAGTTCTCGGATCCGCCGGCGCATCTCGCGATAGACGCGCGCCGTCTTCGACTCCTCCGCCGCCTCGCGCAGGGGAGAAAAACCAACGGTTTCCAATGAATCAGTCACGCCGACGTCCTGCGAATCTACACTTTGCTGCGGTCTTCAGCCTGCGCGCGAACGGGTCCGAGCGGTTCATCTAGCATTTCAGTTCGCGCACCAGAATGTCAATTAACATATCAGTGGTGCCGAAATACAACGTTAACGCCGCTGCTTTCCTTGCCAAGCAGATCACTAACATGTCAAAGTCCAATCGTTAAGAGTCACAAAACTATCGCCCGGGGAGGGGCCTTAATTCATGTCGGGCAGATTCCGAAACAGCGTTTCGCTGGCCGCGCTGACGGTTGGCATCATTTCCGTCGCACAGACGGCGCAGGCGCAGATCGAGACCGTCACCGTTACTGCCGAGCGCCGAGACGTCGATCTCCAGAAAACAACGCTGGCCGCCACGGTTCTCACAGCTGATGACCTAGATAAGAAGAGCGTCATGGGCCTTACCGCTCTGCAAAACGCTGCGCCGGGCATCACCATCAATGACTACGGTTCAGCCAACGTGTTCAACATGCGTGGCGTCGGCCGTGAAGCGGTAGACGTAGAAATTCCGTCGGGTGTCGCGATCTATCGCGATGGCGTTCCAACACTCGCCGGATATTTCCAGGGCGAACCCTATTTCGATATGGCCGGCATCGAAGTGCTGCGCGGCCCGCAAGGCACTCTCGCAGGCCAAAGCGCGTCAGGCGGCGCACTGTTCATTCGAACGGCAGATCCGGACACGCACGGCTATCGCAGTTCGGTACAGTTCGGTATCGGAAACTATGACGCGACCGAAGGCCAGTTCATGGTCAACGCACCGTTGGGCGACGATGCCGCCATCCGCATTGCGTTCAACCACTCCGATCGCGGCAGCATGTACAAGATAACCGGCTCTTTCACCGGCAGCCCGAATGAGCGGGACCTGAATAACCTTCGCGTCGGTTTGGCGTGGAATCCCGGCGCGTGGAACATCGTGCTCAAAACGGACATCGGCCAGGATGACTTCGGCGGCAATCCGGTTAGCACCCCCGGTGCACCGCTCTTCAGCATCAAGCTCGACGATCCTATGGCGTACGTCGACAAGTCGATCCGCCAGGTGGCCGATGTTCGGTACACCTTCGCCGACGGCACTTCGCTTCGCTCGCTCACGGGCATCCAGAACGTCTCGACCGTCAACAATCTGGATGCAGATGGTGGTGGGCCGCCGCCGGGCATCGTTTTCCCAGCAGGCCCAATCGTTCCCGCCGCCATCAATCCGACCGGGCACAACGCCTTCCGAAGCCAGGGCAACTTCTTCTTCTATTCCGAAGAGCTCGATCTGGTGTCGCCCAGCGATCAACGCTTCCGCTGGGTGCTCGGCGCATTCGCCGAACGTCAGGTAAGCCTCATCCCGGACTACAACGTCACCGGTCAGGATGGCTTTACATTCACCGGTTTCAGTTCTGGGTCGGACGCCTTTCCGTTTTTCGCCACGGGGTGGCGCATGATCGAAGACGATTTGGCCGTGTTCGCGAACACCGAATACGACATCACGCCCGATCTCACTCTCGAAACCGGGTTGCGCGGCAGCTACAACGGCCGCAAGAGCACGACGTCCTTCACCTTTGGCTTTGGTACGACCCCGCCGTTCATCGGGATCGACACCGGCGCCGGTGGCGGTCCGGGTACGGCGACATCCGCAGGCGACTATCTCGATGGAAAAGTCGCCCTGCAGTGGAAGCCTACGGAAGACGATTTCGTCTATCTCACGGGCTCGCGCGGCCACACCGTGAAGGGGATCAATATTTTCCCGCCGCATGATGTGTACCGCCCGGTCGAAGTCTGGAACTACGAAGTCGGCTGGAAAACCTCGTTGTTCGACGATCACATGCGTACGCAGATCGATGCCTATTACGAAGACATCGGCAACTACCAGGCGGTGTTCGGTCTGGTCATCCCCGGTGCTCTCGTGCCCGACGTGAGCGAGACTCGCAACGCGGAATCGCGCAGCAAAATCTGGGGTATCGAGGCCAGCGGTCAGGGACAATGGGGCGACTTCGGTCTCGATTTCGGCGCCGCCTACCTGAACAGCAAAATCGGCAAGTTTACGGACATCATCAATCCGTTCTCCGTCGCGCCGGTTCAAGTCGCACCGCTCCCGGCGCCGCCCGTGGTTTTGGGTAATCCCGTTGCCGCCGCAGAGGCGGCCGCGTTCGGCAACAATTGTGACACCGGTTCCGGTCTCGTGACCCTTACCGGATCGAAAGCACCGTTCTCGCCGGAGATCACAGCCAATGTGGGCGCCCAATACGCTATCCACAGCGGTGGCGTGACGGTCACACCCCGCGCCGACGTGTCTTACGCAAGCGAGAACCAGGCCAACCTGTTCGCCTGCTCGCTCGAAACGATCAAGGCGCGCACGTTGGTGAACCTGCAAATGCGGGTCGAGAGTGAGGATAGCCCGTGGTGGGCCAGCCTTTGGATGACCAACGTCGCGGACCTCAAATACGTTGCCGCGGTGCAGAACATCCCGCCGATCTACTATGCAGGCCCACGCCGTCAGTTCGGTATCCGTATCGGCCGTTCGTTCGAATAGTGAAAGGTTTTCATGACTGAGGTCTTTGCCGAACAGGCAACCGAAGTCGGAGCAATGAAGGGGGGCGCTGCCGGTGACGGCGGCGCCCTTTCCGTGTTGCCGCCCCTCTCGGCCGCCCAGAAGATCACCTACTCGATGGGCGATCTCGCCGAAGCGATGATCAGTGTGTCGCTCGGCCAGTTTCTTCTTTTCTACCTGACGGCCGTCGTCGGCATGTCCGGCGCACTCGCCGGTTCGGCGCTGGCGTTGACGCTGGTGGTCGATGCGATGGTCGATCCGGCGGTCGGTTACATCAGCGACAACTCGCGCTTCAGAATGGGCCGCCGCCATCCGTTCATGCTCGCCGCCGCGATCCCGATGGCGGTGGCACTTGCCCTGCTCTTTTCGATCCCCAAGATCGAATCCACCGGCCTGCTGTTCGGCTACGTCTTCGGCGTGCTGTTGATGCTGCGCTTTTCCTATTCGGTGTTCGTGCTGCCCTACATCGCACTCGGCGCAGAGCTGACGCGCGACTATCACGAACGCTCCGTGCTCCAGGTCTATCGCAACTTCTTCAACATCGTCGGCAACATCCTGACGGTGAACCTGGGCCTCGGCCTTTTCATGGCCGGCAAGAACGGCCTCCTCGATCACGCCGCCTATATCCCGTTCGGCTGGACTTGTGCCGGCATCATCATCGTCACCACGATGCTCTGTACCCTCGGCACGCTTTCCACCCGCCATCGCATGTACGAGATCGCGCCGCCGGAGAAATCCGCGCTGGCGCGTCTTCCCGGCGAACTGCGCGATGTCTTCCGCAACCACTCCTTCATGATGCTGCTGCTGACGATCGTGATCTTCTGGATCGCACAGGGCAGCTCGATCAATCTCAGCGTCTACACCTACAGCTATTTTTGGAAGGTCGACGCCGGCACGATCCGCACCATACTCACCTGCGGCACCATCGGCCTGTTCTGCGGTATCCCGATCTGCGCCTTCCTGCTGCAGCGGATGGAGAAGAAGACCATCTGCACCGGCGGCATCGTTCTCGTCTGCGCCCTGCTTTTCGCGCCGCCGATCCTGCGCATCGCCCACATCCTTCCGGAGAGCGGCCTGCCGCTCACCGTCATCATGTGCGGCTTCGCCTTCACCCAGTCGATCGTCCTGACCAACGTCTTCATCTCGTTCAATTCGATGATGGTGGATGCGGCCGACGAGCACGATCTGCTGTTCGGTGTCCGCCGCGAGGGCCTCTATTTCTCCGCTCTCTCCTTCTCCGGCAAGGCCGCGCTCGGCGTCGGTTCGCTGTTCGCCGGCTTCGCGCTCGATTATCTGATCCAGTTCCCGCACGACCTCGCGGCGCACCCAAACCAGGTGATCGAGAACTGGACGCTGGTAAAGCTCGGCCTCATCGCCGGCCCCGGCGCGGCGGCGATCTCCGCCTTCTCGGCCATCGCGATGTCGCGCTACCGCATCAGCAAAGACCGCCTGTTCGAAATCCAGGCGGACCTTGCCAAGCGCAATGGGACTGCAGCTTCGGCTTAAATGAAGTTGCCCGTCGACAACGTGCCGGTCGCGCCATCGAGATGGATCACAAGATCCTGCCCGCTCTGATACCCGGCCGTGCCGTTCACATCGACGACAAGGAATGTCTCGCCCGATAGCCCGCCGCCATCTGCTGTAAACAGAACCGCGTGGTTCGCCCCGAGCTTTGCAGCACCAACCGCACTCGCGAGGTCCGTGTCGAAGGAGCCCGTTGAAAGGGTCCCTATGGTCACGGCTGTATCGATGGCGGCAGGCACTGTCGCAAAGCCGCTGATTTGAAATTTCGATATATTCAGCCACATATCGGTGAATGTGTCGTAGGTTGCGCCGGTTGAGTCAGACACCGCATTGAAAACGAATGTATCGGTCCCCGAGTCCACGTCGGTCAGGTTGAATGTGTCCGCGCCACCCCCACCGGTGACCGTATCGTGACTAAAGTTTGCCAGATCGAAGTTGTCGGACTGCAAACCACCGATCAGCACATTATCGCCACCGGTAGAGACAAAATTGAAATGGCTATCCGTTTCGGCTGCGCCGTTCCAGTACGATGCCGTCACTCCGGCGGACGTGTAAACCGTTAGGGTTGCTCCATTGATGACGTTTGCGTCGATGGTCGTGAGATGAGCCCCCGCGCTCACCTGAACATTTTCAATATTCAGAAGATTTTGTGCCCCGAATGTGTAGCCGGCGCTGTAATCACCTGACAGGCTGAGCGTGTCGGAACTCCCACCACCGTCGATCACATCCGTGGAATGCAGGTTGTTGGCAAAGCCTATGTAATCATCGCCCGAACTGCCAAGGAAATTGTAGCCCGCCGACGTGGCCTGATACAGCGCGGC
>DATAHD010000269.1:0-3375 GCA_036263395.1 Rhizomicrobium sp.
TCAGCCGCCGGATGCCGGCGAGGATGGTGCGCTCCAGCGCCTGCGGTTTCATCTCCGAAAACGCGGTCAAATATTTGAGGCCGACGTCCATGGCGCGCGCCAGCTCGGCAGCAGCGGTATGCGGTGTTAGGCCCCCAGCGCATCCGGCCGCCGCGAAAAACCGGACCAGGATCGCCCGCATGCCGTCGTCGAACGCCGTTTTGATGGCGCGCATCTCTGTCGGGTCTGTAGCGCAAAAAATAGCATGTACGCGGCTTTTCCGAACGAGCACGTGATGGTTAGCACGATGCTCACTTCAGTGCGAAAGGCAAGTCTTCGGCCAGCTGCCCCCTTGGCCAAAGCGACAAAGGCCGCGCTACAGCCTTTGTAGCGCGGCCTTTGTTCTATTCTACCGCAATCTTAACGCCGGTACAGCTCGCGTTCCCGCGCGACCGTATCGCGGTCGTATGGTACAGCATCCGGCGCGTATCCTTTCCAGCCGCCTTCGCGATAGGCCGCTTCGCGCGTCGTGAAATCGATCGCGTTGTTCGCGAGAACGCTTTCATATTTGGCGCGATCTGCGTCCGCCACGCGCGCAGTGACCACGGCGCCGCCCCGGCGAAGAGCTTCGGTATAAAGCGGCGCGTTCTCTTTGCTCACGCCAGTTTCGGCGAGCGCGCCGACAATGCCGCCCGCCGCACCGCCTGTAACCGCGCCGGCAACCGTGGCCGCAAGCCAACCCGCAGCCACCACAGGGCCGACGCCGGGAATCGCAATCAGGCCGAGGCCGGTCAG
The DNA here is from genome assembly GCA_036263395.1 of Rhizomicrobium sp. GTDB lineage: Bacteria > Pseudomonadota > Alphaproteobacteria > Micropepsales > Micropepsaceae > Rhizomicrobium. The sequence continues at coordinate 775 of DATAHD010000269.1, forward strand.
CGCACCAATCGCGCCGCCTGCAACAGCGCCAATACCGCCGCCGGCAGCCGCACCCTCCACGCGATCATCCTTGCCATCGCGATCCTTGTCGTGACGCGGATCGACTGTGTTCTTGTCTTTTGCGTGCTCAGCGTCATACCAACCATCCGCGTTGCTTGCGAGGATGCTGATGTCATCATGCGGCACGCCTGCTGCTTCGAGCGCGCGGGCAGCAGCGTCAGCAGAGGTATAGCTATCGTAGACGCGTGAAATCTTGACCGTCATATGAGTCTCCTGTGTGTGAGGTGAGGGTTCAGTTCACGTTGCCTTGGAAGTCGAGGCTGACCGGCCCCGAATGGCCGTCCTTGGTTGCCGTCCCGCGCCAGACGCCATTTCCGTCCTTCTTCAGACCGTGCACATGCGTGTAGCCGCGTGCTTCGATGCGGGATTTCGCCTGCGCTTCCGTGAAGCTGTTGGCGCCCGCGACGGGTGTCATGGAATTGTTGGTGCCGCTTGTGTTGACCGCGTTGTTGTTGGGCTCTGCATTCGCTTGGCCGGCGTCGGCCGCGTAGGCATTGCCCAGCAGAAGTCCGCCAGCCACGGCGGCGGCGAGAATGGTACGCATGGGTATCTCCCTGAGGGTGTGGGCTAACAACTCGCCGTCGGAGATGCCGTTCCATGTTGGCGAACACGCAGGATGATAAAGGGCATCTACGTGTTGCCCGCCCATAACAATTGTTAGCGATGCCCGTTATGCCGTCTCCACCAAATCTCGCGCAGCGGCCCGCCAGCGCCGTAGACGGGATCGCGAGGGGGAGCCTCTACAGCGGCTATTGACGCTCGCGCGTCTGTCGGATCGGCCTCGCACGGCCGAGGTTCGTCGTAGGCTCCTTCGCATTCCCTGGGGTAGGCGCCAACGACGAGAAGATCATCGGACTTCTCAAGTGCGCAGTGACCCGTACCGGCGGGGATAACAATGACGTCTTCCGCCGCCAGCTCGATGGCGTCGGCGGCAGCGCCACCAAACTGTACGCGAGCCGTGCCTCGCGCAATACCGAGAACCTCGTGCGTTCCCGTATGGAAGTGATTGTAAGGATAAATCGAGTCCCGCCATGACCCGGCCCAGCCGTTGGCTTTAAACAGCTCCTCGAAGGTGGCAGCCGGGTCGTAATCGGGTGAAAGCGTGACGACGCTTCGATAGAGAAGAAGGGGAAAGCGTGAGTTGTTCGGCGTCTCGCCATCATCTTCAAAAGAATGGCTTTCGGGCCGCATCTTTTGCACGGAAATCTCTTCCGATGACGGCCGCCGGTATCCGGTGACGCTCTCCAGAACTTTCTTTGCGTCTTCAACGAGGGGCATGGTCATTCTCCTATGACGCTGCATCGTCCGCTGTAGGCTTTACCGCCTCGCTGCCTATCGCCTTCGCGCGATTCACGGAGGTGCGCTCGGGCAACGGGATTGGATTTCCGTGTGCATCCAGCTCAAGGCCAGGCGGTGTAACTTTGGGAATGGACATGCGGGTTGGTTTTTCACCGGCCATCATCGGTCTCCTGGAGATGATAACGAGCGGGAACTTCTGCGTATCCGCCTCGCGCATCGCTTGTAAGAAAGCCATTCCGAAACGCAGAAGGCCCGCGAGTCGGGTCGCGGGCCTTCCTGCATGGGTAGCGAGGGTGTGCTACTTCTGCTGATCGCGTTCGCTGTTGTCATTGGTCCGGCCAGCCTGACCCTGACCGGCTTGGCCCTGCTGGCCCGCCTTGTCCTGGCCCATCTTGTCCTGGTCGCGGTTCGCCTGCTGCTGCTGACGATCCTGCGGGTTCTGCTGGTTCGCCTTATCCTGCTGACCGTTCTGCATGTTGTTGTTCTGCGTCATCTGGGAAGTCCTCTTGGAGTGCGAAGTGAACGGCCAATCGAAGACAGAAGTTGCTGGAACTGCGGCATTGCCAGCGCACTTCTTTGCGCTTTCGACAACAAAAGCTAATGGCACGCCTGCGTGCGCCTCATGCACGGTCAGTTCGTACGAAACCGTAGGCCGCGGGTTGCGTTCAACGCGCAGCCCCCTTCAGCCGCAGCTGGCTACTACCAACGAGGATTGCACGATGGCAAAGACAGAAAAGATGGACGCGATCGCATTGCTGAAAGCCGATCACAGAAAGGTCGAGGAGCTTTTTGACAAGTTCGAAAAAGCGAAAGACAGCAATAAGAAGCTGTCGCTCGCCACGGAAATCTGCACGGAATTGACGGTGCATGCCATGATAGAGGAAGAAATCTTCTACCCGGCTTGTAAGGAAGCTGTCGAAGACGATCTGCGAACCGAAGCCTATGTCGAACATGACGGAGCGAAAGTCCTGATCGCCGAACTGGTCGCCAGCGATCCGGCCAACGAGTTTTACGAAGCCAAGATGAAGGTGTTGAGCGAACAGATCAAACATCACGTCAAGGAAGAGGAGAGGCCGGGCGAGGGATTCTTCGCTCAGGCGCGAAAGGCGGACATCGATATGGATGCGCTCGGCGAGCAGCTCGCAGCGCGCAAGAAGGAGTTGCTTGCCGAGATCAAACAGAACGGTCTGCCGCCGCCGATGACACGCAGCTTTACCGGTCACGACATCGAGCAGGGCTAAC
>DATAHD010000270.1:0-16398 GCA_036263395.1 Rhizomicrobium sp.
CGACGGCCTGGAATAAGCGAAATACAACCTGTCCGGGCAAGGGCTAGTCCGGCGGCGGGGATCCAACAACGGCCCTTATTCAGTTGCGAGAGGTCTGTCTTGTTCAAGCACCGTCTGATGCTTTCTGTCGCCGTGACCGCAATCTGCGCCGTCCCGGCCTTCGCCACGACGACGATCAGCGACAAGAAGACAGAGGAGGTAAAGACCTCCACGGCCAATAGCGGCGCCGCGGACAATGTGACGATCTCTTCCAACGGCAGCATCGTCATCAACGCAGCCGGCCCGGCGCTTCTGATCGACTCGGCGAACGTCGTCGATCATCAAGGTACGATCTCAAACAAGAACACCACGGGTGCACAGGGTATCGTCATTGATGCGAGCGGCGGCCCCTACACCGTGCCGTCCGGCAGCACCAGCATCCTCAATGACAACGGCACCATCGACCTCACTGGTACCGGCACCGGCAAGACGGGCGTCATCTTCAAGGGTGGCAAGTACACCGGCGACATCGTCATGCAGGCAAGCTCTGTCACGACGATCACCGGCGACGGTAGCGTCGGCGTTGCGGTGCTCTCCGGGAGCACGTTGGACGGCAAACTCGACATCCTGGGCGATCTTTTGGTGCAGCAGACCAAAGCCAGCGATACGACGGCGGGCGGCATCTTCGGCGTCAAGATCGACGGCACGGTCAACAAAGACGTTACGGTCGGCGGCCATCTGACCGCGAGCGGTCAGGGTGCCTTTGCTGTCGTTGTCGCGCCGACCGCCAGCATCCTTGGCACGTTCAAGAACGTCGGCACGGTCTTCGCCACGGGGATTGCGACGCCGTCGACCAAGGTGGCCAATCCGGAAGCAAGCGGCGCGATTTCGATTCAGACAAGCGTCGCCGGCGGCTTCTACAATGCCGGCCCGACCGTCAGCGGTGATACGACTACGGCCGGTGTCATCTCGCTCGCAGGTGAGGGCTCCGCGGTATTCATCGGTGCATCCGCTGCAGATGTCACAATCGGTTCTGTGCCAACCGCGATCGATAGTACTAACGCGGCTGGCTACGGCTTCATCAATCGCGGCTCGATTAGCGCCGCACCGGTCGATCTCAATTCCGCGACCCAGATTGTCGGTGTGAACATCGGCGGCAGCAGTTCGTTCAAGACGACGCTGACCAACGGCCTGCTGAACACGGGAACAATCTCCGCGTCCTCCAACTCCGGTGTGAGCGGCTTGCGGGCCGAAAGCGCAACGAGCGCCATCGCTCTCGAACTCAACGTCAACGCCATCGTCCCAAAAATCGTCAACCAGGCGCTCGGTTCCTCCGGCGGCCAGATTGCATCCAGTATCTCCGGGACCCAGGGCGGCAGTGCCATCGCCATCGCCGTCGCCTCGGGCGCGAGTCCGACCGGCAACATCGAGATCCAGAATCTGACGGGATCGAAGATCGCCGCGAGCGCAACGACAACTGACAGTACGATCGCCGCGCTCAACGCTATCGCGATCAACGATGCCTCCGGCAAGGTCAATGCGGTTCTGAACGAAGGTACGATCTCGGCGGTGACAAGTGCGCTCGACAACGCTGCGCAGAAGGCCATCGCGATGGACCTGCATGTCAACACGACCGGCGTTACGGTCACCAACGGCGACATCAATCATCAGGGCTCGATCGTCGGCGATATTCTTCTCGGCAGTGGCGCGGATACCGTGACCGTGTCCGGTCTGTCGAATACGGCGTATTCCACGATCGCCGGCGTGCTCAACTTCGGCAGCAATGTCGGTGCGGCCGTCGGTACGGACGATCAGCTGACCCTCAACCCGTTCGCGTCGGTTGCGTCCGCGCTGGTGTCGTCGGACGGGCATCTGAATGTCCTCGTCTCGAACAATTCGATTTTGAACGTCAACAACGCCGTGTTGCCAGCGCCGGCGCCGACGATCCTGCACAACCTGCTGGTCAATTCCGGCGGTGAGCTTGATCTCACGATCGCGGAAGGGCTTTCCGCCGGTGTGATCCAGGCCAGGAACGACGGCCTGTCGGATGGACAGATTACTATACAGAGTAACGCCAACTTCAACGTGAAGTTCGGCAGCTTCCTCACCACGACGAACAACTTCGTCCTGCTCGATGCACCGAACGGCAACTTGGTGATCCCAGATGCCGATATCTACAAGAACAATTTCACCACGCCGTTCCTGTTCACCGGCGGTCTGTGCACCCTGAACGTGGCGGCCTTTGCCGGTACAGCGACCGAGTGTGCAGCGGGCACATCGACCAGCACGCATTCGCAGCTGATCCTGTCGCTGGCGCCCAAGACGGTCGGCACGGGGCCGAACCAACTGGATCTCAAGGGATACGCCGCACAGCTGTATTCCATCGTGAATCAGGTCCTCCCCAACGACAACACATTGGGTGCGGCCGTCGTCACGAACGTGACCAACCTTGCCGAAGCGCAGAAGGTTTACGACTCCTTCGCGCCGATGGTGAACGGCGGCAGCCGTGGCCTAGCGATCGCCTTCACCGATCAGGCGACGGGGCCGATCGGTGCGCGCCAGCGCGTGCTGCGCACCTATGGCAAGCAAGCGGGTGAATCGACGCTGTGGGGCGTCGAATACGCGCAGTTCCTCAAGGATCCGGGCGACAACTCAGTGTCCGGCTACAAGGATCACGGCTTCGGTTTCTCGCTGGGTGCCGATGGCGGCAACGCGCATGACGGCTGGTACGGCGGTGCGCTGTCGTTTTACACGGGCGACATCGGTGAAATCGGCGACCGGGCCGCTCAGACGCAGAGCGAGTGGTACATGCTCAGCGGCTATACCGACTGGCGCGGCAAGGGTTTCTTCTTCGACAGCAACATCGATGTCGGTGTGACCCAGTACAAGGGCAAGCGTCACATCGATATCGACCTGCACACCACGCCGGATACTTTCTACAGCCGCACGGCGACCAGCAAGCACATCGGCGTGTTCCTCGCCGGCGGTGTGACGACCGGTGCGATCCTGAAGTACGCCGGCACCACCATCACGCCGAAGATCGCGATCGATGGTTTGACGATGCGCGAGAACGGTTACACGGAATCGGGCGGCGGTCCGACTGGACACGACGGTTTCGATCTCGCGGTCGGTGCGTCCTACACGAACTCGCTGCGCAGCCTGCTGGGCGTCGATCTGCGCCAGGACATCGACATGGGCGACTTCTTCCTGCAGCCGGAAGCACGCGTCGGCTATCGCTACGACTTCATCGGCACGCCGCAGAAGGTCACCGCGAACTTCGTCAGCCTGCCGGGCTCGAGCTTCACGGTGCAGGGACCGGATCCGGCGCAGGGCAACCTGGTGGCCGGCGCGACGATCGCAGCGTCGACCGACACATGGTCCATCGGCATCCAGTACGATTGGGTGCGCGGCACCAATGGCATGACCCAGCAGTCGGGCCAGTTCGTGCTGGTTGGCCGTATCTGACCGGTTTTTCTGATCTGGCTTAGGCGCGCGCGGTTTCGATGAACCGCGCGACGTCCTCTTCCGGCGTCGCAAAGGACAGGACGAGGCGCACCAACGTGCGTCCGTTCGCCGGCGGCTGCCAGTCGTAGAAACGCGCCCCAGCCGCTCTCAGCCGCGCGATGATGGCGTCCGGCAGATAAGCGAACACCGCATTGCCCTGCGCCGGGTAGGCAAGCTCACCGCCCGGGATCGCTGCGATGGTCTGTGCCAGCCGCGCCGCCATGCCGTTCGCCCGCCGCGCCGTCGTCAGCCAATTATCGTTTTCGAGATAGGCGTCGAGTTGTGCCGACACGAAGCGCATCTTGGAGAGCAGGTGACCCGCCTTCTTGCGGCGGTATTCGAAATCGGCGGCGCGTGCCGGATCGAAGAACACGACCGCCTCGGCACAGAGCGCGCCGTTCTTGGTGGCGCCGAACGACAGCGCATCGACGCCGGCTTTCCACGTCATCTCCGCAGCGCTGCAGCCGAGGCTGACGAGCGCATTGGCGAAGCGTGCGCCGTCCATGTGCAAAGTCATGCCGTTGGCATGGGCGCAATCGGCGAGGGCACGGATTTCTGCCGGCGTGTAGATTGTGCCGAGTTCGGTTGCCTGCGTGATGCTGACCACGGATGGCTTGGGGCTGTGCACACCGCGCTGGAAGTTCGGCAGCGCCGCTTCAATTGCTTGTGGCGTGATCTTGGCGCCGAAGCCGTCGAGATGCGCGAGCTTGGCACCATGCGTGAAGAACTCCGGTGCGGCGCACTCATCGACTGCGATGTGGCTTTCGTGATGGCAGAAGATTGCGCCATGGGACGGGCACAGCGTTGCAAGCGCGAGCGAATTCGCGGCGGTGCCGGTTATCACCGGATGCGCAACGATCTCATGCTCGAAGATCTGCGTGAGCCGCTCACGCACGCGTGCCGTGTAGGGATCATCGCCATACGACGGTACGGCACCGCTGCTCGCCTCCGTCAGTGCGCTGAGGATTTGCGGTGTCGCGCCGTAGGCGTTGTCGCTCGAGAAGTTCATGCCTGCTGCTACCAGGTACCCGTATTGGGCATCGACGCCCACGGCTCCTGCGGGGCTTTCGGTGCGCCGTCCTGCAGCAGTTCGATGGAGATGCCATCCGGCGAGCGCACGAACGCCATGTGGCCATCGCGCGGCGGGCGGTTGATGGTGACACCGCCGTCCATCAAACGCTGACAGGCCGCATAAATATCTTCGACGCGATAGGCGAGGTGCCCGAAATTGCGGCCGCCTGCATATTCTTTTTCATCCCAGTTGTGCGTGAGCTCGACCATCGGCGTGCGATCATCGACGCCGCGCGCGACGTCGGACGGCGCTGCAAGAAACACCAGCGAGAAGCGGCCAGCTTTGTTGTCGATGCGGCGAACCTCCTGCAAACCCAACTTCCTGCAGAAGAAATCGAGTGCAGCGTCGAGGTCTCCGACGCGAACCATGGTGTGCAGATAATGCATGCAGTGCTCCTCCATTTCGCAAGTGCACAATGCCTCAAATTCCTTAGCGTGCGAAGAAATCAGAAGCGGATGATTTTCAATTTAGGGCGCAATTCTGCCCATTTGCGATGCAACAACTGCTGTCGGCAAGTGTGGAAAATCAAGAGGTGAAACGATTCGCCGCATTGTTCCGGTTTTAATTGCAACGCCAATGCATGCGGCGCGTTGTTCGATGTTGGATCGGCGCGAAACAGCAATGCAGAAGTCGGGTTGCAGCGCCGGAATTTGGCATCTAACGAGTTTGTGAAATGATGCCTAGTTCCAGTGTTCGTGGCGCGAATTCACCAAATCGGATCACGAAGTAGCGTTTACCAAACGGGAGGCTAGACCCTGGTGAAAAGCCTGACTACGATGCATTGCAAGAACACCAAGAACATGCACCCTTCTGCTGGTGCGGGGGAAATGGGGGCAACTGTGCACTTGGTATTTCCGAGGTCCACCCGGCGTATGTGCGCCGGGTTTAGTTTGTTCGGTCGGTAAACATGCAACAGCCAGATCACGATCTTCGTATGCAAACGGCGCAGGCCACGCCTCGTCGTATGATCAGCCTGGGCCTCGTCGGCCTGCTTCACGTCGTTCTTATCTATGCGCTTGCAAGTGGCCTCGCGCAGAACCTGGTCAAGAAGGGCCTCGACGAAATTAAAGTCGCAACGGTCGAGGAGAAGCCGGAGGTGAAGCCGCCGCCGCCTCCGCCGCCGAAGCTGGAAGAGCCGCCGCCGCCGTTCGTGCCGCCGCCGGATATCGTCATTGAGACGGCCGCGCCGGTGACCAACGCGATCACGACGCAGGATAAGGCGCCGACGCCGCCTGCGCCGCCGAAGCCGGCACCGATTGCCTCGACACCGATCTCCATCGGTAAGCCGCACGTTTGCGGTCAGGCGTATCCGGATATCTCGATCCGCATGAAGGAAGAGGGCACCACGACCCTCGCGTTCACGGTCGAAACAGACGGCAGTGTCTCGAACGTCTCGGTTGCGAACTCGAGCGGCTCCAGCCGCCTCGACGATGCGGCTGTGAAATGCGCGGGCCGCTGGAAGTATAAAGCCGCCACCCAGGAAGGTCAGGCCGTTGCTCTGCAGTGGAAAGCTGCGGTGCAGTGGGTCCTCCCGAAGTGATACGGACTTACTGAATAACAAGAAGATGCCAATCGAGGGGATTGGCACGTTCATCGGTTTCACTCACGGAGTAGCAAGACAATGATCTCGAAGTTCCAGACGATCGCAGCAGCAATCGTCCTGATTTCCGGACTGAGCGCCGTCCCGGTTCTCGCCCAAGACAACACCGCAGCCGCTCCGGCTGCTACCGACTCGTCCGCCGCACCGGCGGGTGGCGATCAGATGGCGGCGGCTCCGGCCCCCGCGGCAGAAGCCCCGCCGGCTCCGGCCCCGGATGCCAAGCCGGCCGGCGAACCGGAAAACCCGTATGGTATCGGCCATCTCTGGCAGAACGGTAACATCGCGTCGAAGTCGATCCTTGTGATCCTGGCCGTCATGTCGGCCGGCACCTGGTATATCTTCTTCATGAAGTACATCGAGCAGTCGCGCATCCTGACCCAGGCGCGCATTGTCGAGCGTCGCTTCTGGAGCTCCACGACGCTCAACGAAGGTATCGACAAGCTGCCGAAGAACTCGATCTTCCGCACGGTTGCCGAATCCGGTGTTCGCGCCAGCCAGTCCTCGACACCGCTCGTCGGCCAGAACGACTGGATCGCGATGGCGCTGACGCGTCAGCTCGACGACGCCAACACGCGTCTCCAGGGCGGTATCGCGTTCCTTGCTTCGGTGGGTTCGACGGCGCCGTTCGTCGGTCTGGCCGGTACCGTTCTCGGTATTCTTGAAGCCCTTATCGCCATCGGTGTTGCCGGTCAGGCGTCGATCGACAAGGTTGCGGGCCCGGTGGGTGAAGCGCTGATCATGACCTTCATCGGTCTGCTCGCCGCTATCCCGGCCGTGTTGCTCTACAACTACCTCGTCCGCCGCAACAAGGTCATCACCGAGAAGCTTCGCAGCTTCGCCGGCGACCTGCAGACGTATCTGATCACCAACGCCAAGAAGTAAGGCGTTCTGGATCAGCGGAGCACACCGACATGTCAATGAACGTCCAGGCTCAAGGCGAGCATGACGAGGCCGATCTGAACACGACGATCAACACCACCCCCTTGGTGGACGTGATGCTCGTCCTGCTCATCATTTTCCTCGTCACCATCCCGGTCATCGTGAAGACCGTGCCGGTGCATCTCCCGAATGCTCGCAATATCGCGACGGTCACGAAGCCGGAAAACATCGTGGTCGCCGTCGATAAAGACGAGAACATCTATTGGAACAACGCCCCGATCCAGAATGAGGAGCTGCGTGCCCGCTTCGGCGACGCGCTCCGCCGTGCTCTGGGTCGGGGGGCGCCGCTGCCGGAAGTCCATATCCGTGCGGACGCCGGCGCCCGTTTCCAGGCCGTGGGCAAGATCATTCTTGCGGCCCAGGAAGCCGGTGTTCCGAAGGTCGGGTTCCTGACCGAACCGCGGAACGACAGCCCGTAAGTAAAGTACACGCGATCGTGATCGCTACTTCTGTGAAGGTCTTTTTGTCATGGCAATGAATGTCGGCAATGAAGCCGCTGATGGCGAAGTCGTTCCGGAAATGAACACCACGCCGCTTATCGACGTGATGCTTGTTCTCCTGACGCTTCTCATCATGACGCTGCCCATCCAGACGCATGCAGTGAAGCTGGATATGCCCCCGCCGCACCCGAAACCCCCGGTTACGCAGCCTGTCGTGCATGTCGTGGGCGTCGACTTCGACGGCACCCCGCTGGTCGATGGTCAGGCCGTCACGATGGCGCAGCTCGATGCGTACTTCTATGACTGGGGTTCACAGGCCGATCAGCCGGAAATCCATCTGGATCCGAACCGGCTCGCGAAATACGACACGGTCGCCAAGGTCCTTGCCAACGCGCAGCGCCGCAACGTTGCCAAAATTGGGTTTGTAAATATCGCCCAGTACGGCACGTAAGCGAGGGACATGTTGCGGCCATCGTGCATCCGCCCAAAAGACGGATGCCCTGGTTCGCCAATTGTAAGTGAGGAATTCGATGTTCGGTAAAAGACTGCGCGCATTAGCAACCGCGCTTGTCCTCGGTTCGGCGTGCGTGGCCGTTGCCGGGATCTCCACCATTGTTCCGGCCGAAGCGGCGGTTCGTCCCGCCGTCGGCAAGCCGCTGAAGGAGGCGCAGAGCCTCGCAGCCTCGGGCAACTACAGCGCCGCCAACGCCAAGGTCCGCGAAGCGGAGAGCGTCGGCGGTCTGACCGGTGAAGAACGCGGCATCATCAGCCAGATGAAGCAGTATATCGCCGTGAAGTCCGGTTCGGGCGCGCTCGGCGGCAAGGCGAAGTTCGCCAACGACTACCGCGCCGGCCGCTACAGCGCCGTGATCGCGGACGGCGAAGAGCTGCGCAAGAGCGGTGCGCTCGACGCGCAGTCGATGCGGGTGGTGGCGCAGGCCTACTACCAGATGCACAACTATTCGGGCTGCCTCAGCTACATCAAACGCAACCTCGGTTACGGCGGCGCGAGTCAGCTCGCGTTGGCATGCGCCTCGGGCGCCGGAGACGCGGAAGCGATGCGCGACCTCCTCAAGGAGGTCGTGATGTCGGCTCCGACGCCGGACAACTGGAAGCGCCTGATCCAGAGTGCGGAAGGCACCAAGGGCCTGGGCGATCACGAGACGCTCGACCTCTATCGCCTCAAGAAGTTGACGGGCACGCTGAACGGCGTGAACGACTACGCGCTGCTCGCGCAACTCGGCATCCAGTTCGGTGCGTCGGCGGAAGCCTATGGCGTCACGAAGGCGGCGTTCGATGCGAAGATCATGCAGGGCGATCGCTGGACCCGCCTGCTCAACCTCGCCAAGACGCAGATGGACAAGACGAACGCGACGTTTGCCCAGGCCCTCGCGGCGGCGAAGGCCGACAAGCGCGGCGAAAATCTGCTGAAGCTCGGCGAATTCCAGATCGGCAACGGCAAGGCCGCCGACGCGGTGGGCATCATCCAGCAGGCGCTGACCAAGCAGCTGAACGATCCGGGCAGCGCCAAGCTCCGCCTCGGCTACGCCCAGCTGATGGCCGGCCAGAAGGACGCCGCGATCCGCACCTTCAACAGCGTGAGGGACACGCCGCAGGAGCAGTCGATTGCCCAGATCTGGGTGATCTACGCGAAGACCGCGAAGTAAGCGCAGCTCCAGCGAAACGATTGAAAGGGCCGGATGCAAATCCGGCCCTTTTGTATTTTGAGGCTCGCACGGTGCGTCTCTCGACCGGATATGCCAGGAGTGATCCACTAGCTCTTTCCGAGAGCCCGCAATGCATATGCCCACTCTGCTCCTGATTGGCGTAGCACTAATTGGCGTCGTCGTCGCTTTACAGGCCCTCTTTCAGAAGAGGTTGAGAGAGCGGCATCCAGAAGAATGGAAAGCACTTACGAGGCCCATCCCGCCAGGATCGTCAGACGGTCATCCTCAGGGGCGCCTTTCGACCTATCTGACATTCCGCCAATACAGTGCTGTGTCTGATCCCGTGCTGACGATTATGGGGGATGCCATCCTGATCGCCTGCGTGCTCTTGGGCATCCTGTTTTTCTATTGGACCTTTTACGGAACTACAGGAGGGAGCGGAGGACCGTTGATCTAGCTAGTAGGTCGAAACCGCTGGGAGCTTTCAGAGCGCGATCATTGGGTTCGCTAGCGCCCGCGGCTATCGCCTCTTCCGAGTTCAGCACTTTTCAAAACGCACTCGCGCGGCTGCTCGCGCCGCCGCGCAAGCGGATGAGGTAGCCGAGGGTGTCGGTGTCGGGTGCGACGGCGACGCCCTTGCCCGCACCTGGTCTGCCCAGTTCGTCGAGATCGAAATCCATCTGCGCTTCGTAGGTGCGGTCAATCTGATTGCGCAGGTTCTGCTCGGCCGCATACCAGGCGCGTTTGGTTGAACCGTCGCGGCAGCTGGCGAGTTCGGCGGGCTCGGTGGCGCCCCAGCGGCGTTCGACGCAGTGATAGGGATCGAACGACATGAGGAAGAGACGCTGGCGGGCCTGCTCGTAACCGAAGGTGATCCACGCGCCGTCCGTCTTCTTGTAGGCGATGGAGCACTTCGCGGCATGCGCCTGATAAGTCGCGGTCAGATCGCCGATGAGATCGCTGCCGCGATAGAGGATGCGGCGGTCGCCCCTCTGGTTCAGTTCGACAAAGCGCTGCGTCTGGTCGCGCAATTCCTTGAACGCGGTCTTGAGGCGCGCATCGCGCGACGGCGTAGAATAGGTCTCCCAGTCGCCCTCGGTGCCGTAGATGTTGGCCGGCAGGCGATCGGGTTGGCCCTGGTTCTGGATGCCCGCGGCGAGTGCGACGGTGATCGCATCGGCGCGGTAATGCAGATCGGCGCAGTTGGAATCGACCATGTCGGCGACTTCCTTCACCGGATCGAACTGCAGCACGCCGCCCGCCAGTTTGGCGCGGACGTAGTCGTAATAGTCCATCAGCTGGCCGTTGATGCGGAAACCGCCCATGCGCCACTGGGAATCGTCCCACGGATGCGGGGCGTTGCCGAAATACTGTTCTTCGGAATAGTTGGCGATGTCGGCATTGCGCGACAGCACGACATGGCCGCCGACCAATGCGCCGTCGGCGCGCCGTGTGTAGCCGACCAGTTTCATTGGCCGCCAGTTCTTGAAGCCAGCGCTCATGGCGGGCGAAGCGCGTACGAAGCGCAGGTCGTAAAGCCCGCGCGTCAGCGAGTTGTCGGGATGCGCATCCATGTAGTGGATGCGGCCGTCGGCCTCGATCCGGTAGACGATCGCGAGATGGCCGTTCGGGTCATAGACGATGGTACCCGGCTTGATCGAACGCGGATCGATGGCTGGCGAGTAGTGGTCGGGCTGATACGGTTCTTCGAGGCCCGGCGGCACACGATAGTAGGCGGAGGAGATGTTGTCGCTCAGCGTCTCCATCAGGCCGAAGCCGGTGACGCTGCCGCTCAGCACATCGGTGCGCGACGTTACTTCGTTGCCGCGCCGTGAATAGCGGATGTCGCGCGAACGGCCGCGCGGTTCGACATTGCTTTCGTAAGAGAATGGCAGGCCGCGCTTCCACGCATAATAGGCGCGCAGCACGTAAGGCAGGTCGGCGCAGTCGGCGCGGAAATACACGCCGGAGGGATCGGAGCTGCGGAACGGATTGCCGGCGCCCTCGAGGCAGCTGTTCACCGTGCGGCATTCGCTGTCGCCGATGGAGGTGAGAAATTCGCCGAAGCTTTTCTCGTCGCTCTCGCTCCAATGGTCGTAGCGGACCATGAAGAAGAATGAGGCCTGTGCGACCGCCATCGGCAAGGGCGCAGGGGCTGCCGGTGCAGCGGTGGGCTGGGCCGGTTGTGTGGCCGCGGGTGTGGCCGGTTTGGCGGCGGCCACGGGTTTGCTCTCGTTCGCGCCGGGACGCGCCACCGGTTCGGCCACGACGACCGCGACCGCAAGCAGGAAGCAGGCGGCGATGCCTGCCAGCCGGAGCCCGAACACGTAAAGTCCCCCTTGTCCCGAAACGCTACCTCGCGCGACGCACCCCGCCAACCCGGATGCTTGCCGCCGCTGTGACCAGCGTGGGATGTTGCCGCCATGAATGTAGCTGCGTGCGCATGTTTCTGACCGACGCCGAGACCGAGGCGCTGCTCCTCAGCCTGCGCGTGGCGGGCGTCGCGGTGATTGCGGCGCTGCCGTTCGCGGTGGCGGCGGCGCTGCTGCTGGCGCGGACGCGGTTTGTCGGGAAGTCGCTGGTCGATGGCTTTATTCACCTGCCGCTGGCGCTGCCACCGGTCGCCATCGGCTTCCTGCTGCTGATCGTGTTCGGGACACGCGGGCCGGTGGGCGGCTGGCTGCTCCACACCTTCGGCATCCGCTTTGTGTTCAGCTGGACGGGCGCGGCGCTGGCCTCGGCGATCATCACCTTTCCCTTTCAGGTGCGCGCGATCCGGCTGGCGCTGGAGGCGGCGGATCAGGGCCTGAACGAGGCGGCGCAGACCTTGGGCGCCGGTTGGACGGACCGGTTGTTCAACCTCACATTGCCGATTGCACTGCCCGGCATCGTGGCGGGCGCGATCACGGCGTTCGCGGCGTGCCTGGGTGAGTTCGGCGCCATCATCACCTTTGTGTCGAACATTCCGGGCGAGACGCGGACCTTGCCGCTCGCCATCTACACCGCGTTGCAGTCGCCGGGTGGCGATGCGGAAGCGATGCGGCTGTCGGCCATCTCCATTGTGCTGGCACTGATCGGCGTGACGGCGGCGGAGATCGCGGCGCGGCGGGCGCGGGCGTATGCGGTGAAATGAGCGTCGCGGTTTCGCTACAGCACAAGCTTGGCAGCTTCGCGCTCGACGTCGCGTTCGAGGCGCGCGATGCGCGCGTGACCGCGCTGTTCGGGCCATCGGGCTCCGGCAAGACAAGCATCGTCGACGCCATTGCCGGATTGGTGCGGCCGGCGCAGGGCCGCATTGTCGTCGGTGAGCGGGTTTTGCTCGACACCGCGCGCGGCGTGTTCGTGCCGCCGCGATTGCGCCGGGTCGGCTATGTGTTTCAGGACGCGCGGCTGTTTCCGCACATGACGGTGGAGAAGAACCTGCTGTTCGGCTGGCGCCGTGCAGCACGCAAAGCGAGCGCGGGGGAGATCGCGGGCATCGTGAAGATGCTGGGGCTGGAGCAATTGCGTGGCCGCTATCCGGTGGCGCTGTCGGGCGGCGAGAAGGCGCGTGTGGCGCTGGGGCGGGCGCTGCTCGCGTGGCCGGATATTCTGCTGCTGGACGAGCCGCTCGCGGCGCTCGATGTCGCGCGGCGCAGCGAGATTTTGCCGTACCTCGAGCGGCTGCGCGACGAAGCGCAGATGCCGATGATCTATGTCAGCCACGCCTTCGACGAAGTGGCGCGGCTGGCGCATGAGATTGTGGTGCTGCGCAACGGGCGCGTGGTGCAGCAGGGCAGCGTGTTCGATCTGGCGACGGCACTCGATGCGCACGGCACGCTGGGCGTCGCGCCGATGGGCGCGGTGCTGGATACGCGATTGGCGGCGCATCGCGACGATGTTGGCTTGAGCGTTCTGGTGTTCGAAGGCGGCACGCTGACGGTGGCGCGGCTCGCGAAGCCGGTGGGTGCGCAGCTGCGGGCGCGGGTGCGGGCGGAAGACATTATGCTGGCGCTCGAAGAGCCGAAGCAGATCAGTGCGAACAACGTGCTGCCGGTGCGCATCGCCGCGATTGGCGACGCCGGTGCAACGCATGCCGATGTGCAGCTGCTGTGCGGCGCGACGCGGCTGGTGGCGCGCATCACACGCGCGTCTGTGCAGCGGATGGCGCTGGCCGCTGAGACGGACGCGTTCGCGATCATAAAAGCGGTGACGGTAGACCTCTGATCACCGCGTCATGATGCGGTTGAACAGCAATCCGCCAACGCCGCAGGTGGCGACGATGATGGCCATTGGCATCGGGCTGCTGCCGCCGAGAAAGCCGACGACCGTTGCGGCGATTGCGGAGCAGCCGAATTGCAGGGTGCCGATCAGTGCCGATGCGAGGCCGGCGCGTTCGCGGTGCGGCTGCATCGCGAGCGCCGTGGCAGGCGGCATCACCGCGCCGTTGAACGGTGTGTAGAAGAACAGCGGGATCACGATGCCCCAAAGGCCGCCGAAGCCGGTGTAGGCGTCGATCAAGAGTACGATGCCGCCGGTTGCCTGCACCGTCTGCGCGCTCAGCATCAGCACGCGCAGCGGATAACGGCGGATCAGCGCCGCATTGATCTGCGAGATCAGCACGAAGCCAAACGCGTTGAGGCCGAAGAGGTAGCCGAAATGCTCCGGCTTCACATGGAAGACGTCGATATACACGTGCGGCGAGGCGGTGATGTAGGCGAAGAGGCCGGCGCTCGAAATGCCGGCGCCGAGGCCGTAGCCGAGGAAGTGGCGGTTGCGCAGCAAATGCCAGTAGTCCGCGAAGATACGCCCCAGATGGAGTTCGCGGACATTGGCTTTGTCGTGCGTTTCGGAGAGGCGAACATGCGCCAGCAACAGGATCGCGGCACCGATGCAGCCCAGCATGATGAAGATCGATTTCCAGCCGAACCAGACAAGGAAGTAGCCGCCGATAATGGGCGCGAGCAGTGGCGCGATGCCCATGACGAGGATCATGCGGGAGAGGACGTGTGCGCCCTCCTGTTCCTCGAACAGGTCGCGCACCACGGCGCGGCTGACGACACCGCCGCAACAAGCGCCCAGTGCCTGCAGCAGGCGCAAGGCGGCGAGGGTGCCGAGATCGGGCGCCAGGGTGCAGGCGAACGACGCGATGACGAACAAGCCGAGGCCGAAATAGAGCGGGGTCTTGCGCCCGAAGCGGTCGGTCAGCGGCCCGACGATGGACTGTCCGAACGCGAAGCCGAGGAAGAAGGTCGCGAGCGTGCGCTCGGCCGCCGCGGGTGTGTCGTGGAAGGCAGTGGCGAGCGTCGGCAGCGCGGGCAGGTAGGTGTCGATGGCGAACGGCGCAATCGAGACGAGCGACGCCAGCAACACGATGGTCTCCGCCTTCTGCAAGGCGGTAATGGCGGGACGTGGCGCGGTCTGGTGCATGGACGTTCCATGACATGCGGGAGGCGTCGCGTCCATGTTGGAGCCCTCCCTCCAAAAACGCCGTCATGGCCGGGCGAGCCCGAGCGAAGCGCTTCCCCCTCCTCCCTATGTCGTCATCACCGGGTGACCCGGAGCGCAGCGTAGGGCATCCCGGTGATCCATTGCCTCGATGTGTGAATATCGGGGCTCGCTCATGACCATTGAGGCAATGGATGGCCGGTACACCCTTCGCTTCGCTACGGGTCGACCGGCCATGACGACGTTTTGAAGAGATAAAGAGAGTGCGGTGCTTTAGCTCTTAAACACCACCAACTTCGACATCGTGAAGTTGAACACCAGTCCCGCCAGCACGCCGCACGCCAAGGCAACCACCGGATCGTTGGCCGGTGGTGGGGCGTATGCCTCGATGCTTTTAAACACGGCGAAGTTCACGGCGCCGCCGATCGCATTCGACAAAAAGAACCGCACGTACTCGCTGGTGATGCCGCCGCTGCCGGTGGCTTTCTGGTCGGCGAAGGTGAGGTTGCGGTTGCCCCACCAGGTGAAGGTGACGGCCGCCAAAAACGAGATCAGCCACGCGACGCTGCTGTTGGCATGCGCGCCGTGGATCGCGAGCCACAGCACGCTCTCGGCGACGAGGAAGCCGAAGCCGCCGACGATGAGGAAGCGGAAGAAACGCGATTGCTGCAGCGTGGCGAGAAGGCGGCTCACGGTTTGCCGAGATCGCCCGGGCCGGGGATGGTGAGATAGGCCATGCGTTTGGCTTCCCAGCGGCCGCGCGTCACCGTGTCGAGGATGAAGCCGACGGCGAGCGACAGGAACGCGAGGATCATCAGCGCCGTGGCAAGAATCGCGGTCGGGAAGCGCGGCACGAGGTGCGTGTGCAGATACTCAGTGATCAGCGGCACGCCGAGGATCAGCGAGATCGCGGCGAGCAGGAAGAAGAAGCCGGAGAAGAACACCATTGGCCGTTCCTCGCGCACGAGACCAGCGATGGTGAAGAGGATCTTGAAGCCGTCCTTGTAGGTGCTGAGCTTCGATACCGAGCCCGGCGGACGTTCTTTGTATTTCGTCTCGACCTCGACCATCGGCATCAAGAGGCGCACCGCGTGCACGGTAAGCTCGGTCTCAATGCCGAAGCCTTCGGCGGTGAAGGGGAACGACTTCACGAAGCGGCGCGAGAACACGCGGTAGCCGGTGAGCATGTCCTTCAGCTTCACGCGGAACATCAGCGAGGTGAGACCAGTGAGGAGGCGATTGCCGAGCACGTGACCCGCGCGATAGGCCTCCGTCGCGGTGGCGATGCGCTGGCCGGCGACGATGTCGTAGTTCTCGTCGATCAGCTTCTTCACCAGCTCTGGCGCGATGATGGAGTCGTAGGTGTCGTCGCCGTCGATCATCAGATACACGTCGGCTTCGATGTCGGCGAACATGCGGCGCACGACATTGCCTTTGCCCTGCCGTGTTTCGCTGCGCACGACGGCGCCGGCTTCTTTGGCGCGCGCGATGGTCTGGTCTTTCGAGTTGTTGTCGTAGACGTAGACGATGGCGTCCGGCAGCGCGGCCTTGAAGTCGCGCACCACTTTGCCGATGGCGGCTTCTTCGTTGTAGCAGGGAACGAGAACGGCGATGCGCGGCGCGCTCATTTGAGCTTCATTCCCTTGTGGTGCGGCATGCCCGCGGGCCACGGCCCGACCGGGCAAAGCTGATAGGTGCCGCGGATATTGGTATCGAACAGCCGGCATTTCTGCCAGTGGATGGCGAGGTTGTAGTGCTCCAGCGCGTCGT
>DATAHD010000271.1:0-5298 GCA_036263395.1 Rhizomicrobium sp.
ACCAAACATCTCGTTGATCTCTCTAGTACCAGCAATGTTCGCACTCGCTTCCATAAAAGTTGAAAGGCCGGTGGTCTCCGACCTCAAGTCCGCAAGAAATCGTTTGATCCGTGGGCGACCTTTCACCGTTTTCGGCCAAAGGATTTGATGATCGCGAATTAAAACTTCCATACGCTCGGGACCAACCGCCCATCCGCGAGTCGGATGCGGTGGATATGAAATACCAGTTTCGGGATTTGTTACGGTATAATGAAGGTTCGGGCGCTCGGATGCGTCGGCCAATCCTGTTAGATTATCACTCATCCAAGGCCCACGCGGATCGCTATCAGGATTCTGATATTTGTCCGTATCCTTGGCTGCGCCTTTCAATACTGGCTTGCTCGTTCGCCCGTAGCACAGGACATATTCGTGATCTTCAGAAGCGCCGTTCACATTGCGGCTGTCCGGCGTCTGTCTGCGCTTCCAAATAAATGAAGCAATTCGAAAGCGGAATATCTCATCTAAAACAATCGTCAGGCGCGCCGCCTCATTGTCGTCGATACTGACAAAGATCACCCCATCATCAGATAGAAATTCCCGGAGTAGTCTCAACCGGGGATACATCATGCAAAGCCACTTATCGTGGCGTGACAGATCTTCCACTTCCCTGCCAACAACTTTTCCGAGCCACGCCTCGATTTCTGGCGAGCTGACGTTGTCGTTGTAGACCCACCCCTCGTTACCAGTGTTGTAGGGCGGATCAATGTAGATGCACTTCACCTTGCCTGCATAATACGGAAGTAATGCTTTCAACGCCTCTAGATTGTCACCCTGCACCAGAAGGTTGCCTGCGTCCGGATCACCCATCGATTTCGCCTTGTCGCAATGCAGAAGGCGATATGGCACCTCGCGATGGTGGTTAACCACCGCTCTCTTTCCGATCCAGTCGAGTGTTGGCATGCCTGATTCTATCCCACCGTGCGTGGGCAATCTGGCACGAGTAACACCAGCGTTTCAAAGTGCTAGCAGACTTCCCTCACCTGACCGCGCTTTGCGATGAGCGTCCTCTCCCGCCCGTCTGCGCGCTTCGCCGCGCTAAGCAAGGTGAGGTGAAGCACTGCGTTTGTGGCGCGGTCCTCCCCAACATCATTCGCTGGTGCGAATGATGTTGCCCCTCCACTCCGCCTTCGCTCTTCGAGCTACGGCGGACAGGCAAGTGGAGGGGGGCGCGCGCGCAGTGCGCGCGGTTCTTGGGGCGCTCGGCTTAGCGGAATTCCAGGCCGTCGTATTTGCCGTCTTTGCGCCAGGCGTCGATGTATTTGAAGTAGGCGCTGGGGCCGGCGGGGTAGCCGACGGCGTATTTCGCGGCGGGGCCGGCGGGTTGGCCTTCGTTGTTGTAGTAGCCGGGGGTGCAGTCGTTCATGCCGATCATGCGGCCGGGGCCGGTGAGGAGGAGGTCGACCCAAGCCTTTTGCGCATCGGCGGTGACTTCCACCTCCTGTGCGCCGCGCGTCTGCGCTTCCTTCACCACCTGCGCAATGGTGCGGCCGCACTCCGTCAGATTGTGCGGCACGTTGGAGATCAGGTTGGCGCCCTGGGTCGGCTGGTTGAAGAACAGATTGGGGAAGCCGTGCACGTGGATGCCGTGCTTGGAGCGCATGCCCTCGGCCCAGGCGTCGCTGAGCTTCACGCCGTCCGTGCCGATGACGTCGAAGCCGGCGCGCTTGTGGTATTCGCTGCCGACCTCGAAGCCGCTCGCATAGATGATGCAGTCGACTTCGTATTCGCGGCCAGCGACGACGAAGCCGGTTTCGGTGATGCGCTCGACACCCTTGCCGTCGGTGTCGATCAGATGCGTGTTCGGGTCGTTGAAGGCCTGCAGGTATTCGTCGTGGAAGCACGGGCGCTTGCAGAGCTGGCGGTACCAGGCTTTCAGGTTCTCCGCCGTCTTCTTGTCGTGCACCAGCTGTTCGGCGCGGGCGCGGATTTCTTCCATCTTCTCGAAATCGGAATCTTCCCATGCGGCCCACATGGCGTGCGGCGTGCGCTGATCCGCCGGCAGATCCATGATGCGGGCGCGGATGCGGCGCGACAGATCGGTCCAGCCGTCCATCACCCAATCCTCATCCGCCTGACCGCCGGCCTGGTTGTTGGTGAAGTTCTCGAGCCAGCGCGTTTGCCAGCCTTCGGTCGCGATGCTGTCGAACCATGTGCGGTCGATCGGCTGATTGGCGCGGACGTCGACCGACGACGGCGTGCGCTGCACGACGTAGAGCTCTTTGCAGTGGAAGGCGAGATGCGGGACGGCCTGCACCGATGTGGCGCCGGTGCCGATGATCGCGACGCGCTTGTCTTTCAGTCTGTCGAGCTCGGCGCCTTCCGGATTGCCGCCGGTGTAGGCGTAATCCCAGCGGCTGGTGTGGAAGGTGTGGCCTTTGAACTTTTCGAGGCCGGGAATGCCGGGGAGCTTTGCGACGTGGAGGGGCCCTGTGCCGAGGCCGAGGAACTGCGCGGTGAAGGCGTCGCCGCGGTTCGTCTTGATCAGCCAGGCGTGCTTGGCGGGCAGCCATTCGATGGCGGTGACTTCGGTGTGGAAGAGCGCGTTCTTGTAGAGATCGTATTTGCGGCCGATGCGTTGGCACTGCGCCAGGATCTCCGGCGCGTGGGCGTATTTCTCGGTCGGCATGTGGCCGGTCTCTTCGAGCAGCGGCATGTAGACCATCGAGGCCGTGTCGCACATCGCGCCGGGATAGCGGTTCCAGTACCAGGTGCCGCCGAAGTCGCCGCCCTTCTCAATGATGCGCACGTCGGTGATGCCCTGCTCCACCAGACGCGCGCCGGTGACGAGGCCGCCGAAGCCGCCGCCGACGAAGGCGAAGGTGACGTGATCGGTTTTCGGGGTGCGCTCCACGAACGGCGTGTACGGATCTTCGCTGGTGACGGAGGTGTTGCCCTCCAGCCGAAGGTACTGCGCATTGCCGTCGGCGCGGACGCGCTTGTCACGCTCGGCCTTGTACTTGGCGAGGAGCGCCTGCTTGTCGATCGGCTTTTTGGTGGCGGGCGTGGCTTCGGCGGCAGCGGACATGAGCGTTTTCCCGGTCGTTTCGAATTATGGGTATGCCTTATGACAGAATGTCAGGGTGAGGTCTACCTAACGGAAAGCGGGCGCGACAATCGCTGCGGACGGGCGCCGTTAGAAGACGCCGGGGATGATGCGGTAGGGGACTTTGGCTTTGTACTGCGCCCACAGCGGGCCGTATTTCTCGGCGCAGCGGCGGTCGTCGTCGAACTGCCGCGGGACGAGCAGCGCCACGTAATAGAGCGGATAGAGCCACGGGCCGATGTGGTCCGGATAGCCAAGCGCGAGGGCGAGGCCGGTCGCCATCAACAGCTCGCCGAGATAATTGATGTGCCGCGCGGCGCCCCAGAAGCCGCTGACGAGCAGCTGGTGATTGCCATGCGCGAGCGCGACCGGCGCGATGCCGAGGAAGCGGCGCGTGGGATCGCGCTTGAAGAAGTACTTCTGCATGTTCGCGCCGCGGGCGAGCGACCATCCCGCGAAGAAGAGTATGGCGGCGAGCGCGAGAAGCGCGGGCGGCGTGTGCGGGTTGGGCAGATCGGCGGTGCTCCACAGGCCGACGGCATAGAAGTAGGGATAGAACACGAAGCAACCCCAGCCGAGCTTGAAGCCGACCCGCTCGGCGAAGAAGTCGTAGGTGTAGAGATGCACCCGCTCGAAGAAGAGATACTCGCAGAGAAAGAACGCGAACATCGCGGTGTGCAGTGCGACGCCGGGTGACGGGTCGTTTGCGTGGGTGAGCCAGTGATGCGCGGCGAACGACGCGAGGTTGAGGCCGAGCATCGTGGCGCCGATGAGATAGAGCCACATCTTCGCGTCGATGCGGCCCGCGAAGAACTGCGGATTGGCACGGCGGCCGAGGAAGAGATCGGCGGCGAGGCCCTGCCCTGTCGGCTTCGCGGTGAAGACGATCGCGAGCGTGAAGATGAGGCCGAGGGTGCAGGCGCCGGCGAGGCCGCTCCACCGTGTGGTCCAGAAGAAATCCCAGGCAAGCCAGCCTTGCGCGCAGATGGCGGCCCAGACGGCGAGCGTGACGATGAAGACGACGAGGCCGTTGAGGCGATAGCGGTAGGGCTCGCCGGTGGTGGGATCGATGACATAGCCGCTGACGTGGCGCGCGGGAATGATGAGATGCAGCAACGTGACCAGCGCATAGACGGCGAGCGGCGCGAGGAAACCGGCGAGGCTCATGCGAGGTCCTTCGTCGAGCGCGCGAAGACGCCGATGGCTGCGCGGCGCGGCAGCAGACGGCCGAGCACGAAGCGCGCGACGCGGTTGGTGGTGCCGGGAATGACGACGGGGCCATTGCCGAGCGCGGCGAGGGTTTGCTCGGCGACGTCGTGCGCGTCGAGCGTGCCGGGCGCATCGCGTTGCGCGGCGGCGGCATAACCGGGCGTGCGGATCGCGCCGGCGGTCGAGACGAGGACATCGATGCCGTGCGGCTTCAACTCGTGCCACAGGCCTTCGCCGAGGACGATGTTGAAGGCTTTCGACGCAGCATAAGTCGCGATGCGCGGCGCGCCCTGATATCCGGCGAGCGAGGACATGAGGACGAGACCACCCTGCCCTCGCGCGACGAGTTTGGGCGCGAGTATGCGGGCGAAGATCAGCGGGGCGCGGACGTTCACGTCGATGACGCGGAGGAGATCGTCCAGCGGGCGCTGCGCGAATTCGCCGACGGGGGCGAAAGCGGCGTTGTAGATGCCGAGGCCGATGTCGAGGTCGGCGGTGAGCTCTTCGAGTGTTGTCGTGAGGTCAGTGCGCGCGAGATCGATCGCTGCGGTGCGGACTTCGACCTTTGCGCGGAGTGGTGTGGCGACGCTTTCCAGCAGGTCCGGGCGGCGTGCGAGGAGCAGGAGATTCACGCCGCGCTCGGCAAGCGCCTGCGCGAACGCAGCGCCGAGGCCTTCGGAGGCACCGGCGACGATGGCCCATGGTCCGTATTTCGATGGGAAGGACACCGCTCTCTAAACTCCTCCACTTGTCATCCCGGATGCAGCGGAGCGTCAGCGTAGCGAAGGTCCGGGACCCATTCTTCCACAAGCTCGAACGTCAGCGTTCGCTGAGAAATGGGTCCCGGACTTCCGTTCCGCTGCGCTCCACTTCATCCGGGATGACAAGTGAGGTTGTGTTCAACGTCCCTGAAACAACGGTTTGCGTTTCTCGAAGAACGCCTTGCGGGCTTCTTTCGCGTCTTCGCTGCTGAAGGCCATGCGGATGTTGGAGAGTTCGTAGCGGAG
>DATAHD010000272.1:0-1900 GCA_036263395.1 Rhizomicrobium sp.
CTCGCCGACGTCTACCGGCTGACGATCAATCCGGCGAACGCGAACCAGTACAAGCTCGACGGCAAGTGGGTAGATTTCGAGAAGAGCGACGCGGCGCTGCGCGTGAAGCTGTTCGGGCCGCTGATCTGGACGGTGCACCGCGATGTGCTGTGGTCGAAGCATGGGCCGGTGCTGAAGACCGATCACGGCGTCTACGCCATCCGCTATGCCGGCATGAACGAGATCCGGCAGGTGGTGCAGTACTACCGCCTCAACAGAGCGCGCGATCTCGGGGAGTGGAAGGCGGCGATGGCGCTGAACTATCTGCCATCGATCAACTACGTCTATGCCGATGAGAAGGGCAACATCGGCTACGTCTACAATGGCGAATTCCCGAACCGGAAACCGGGCTTGGACTGGCAGGGACAATTGCCCGGCGATCGCTCCGACCTGATCTGGCACGGCTATCTGCCGTTCGACAAATTGCTGCAGGTGTGGAATCCGAAGTCGGGCATCGTGTTCAATTCGAACAACACGCCGTTCCATTCGAGCGGGCCGGAGGACAATCCGAAGCCAGCCGACTATCCCGCCTGGATGGGCATTCAGGACAATATGACGAACCGTGCCTATCGCGCGGAGGAGACGTTCGGCGCTGATCCGTCTATCAGCGCTGAGAAATTCCATGAGTACAAATTCGATCTCGCCTACAGCCCGCGGTCCGAGGTGGCGTCGGAGATCGCGGAGATCTTGGCGATTGATCCGAAAGGCGATGCGGATCTGAAGCAGGCGCAGGCGATCCTGCGCGGCTGGAACCGCAAGACCGACATCCGCAATCGCGGCACCGCGCTCGCCGTGCTGATGGGCCTGAAGGTTTCGCAGATGAAACGCAAGGGCACGCCGGAAACGCCGCTGGATGCGCTGAGGGAAGCGATGGCGAATCTGAAGAGCCACTTCGGGCGCTTCGATCCGGAATGGGGCCAGCTCAACCGGATGCGCCGCGGCAAGATCGATGTGCCGATCGATGGCGGGCCGGACATCTACCGCGCCGTCTATGGCGAGCCGCAACCGGACGGCACCCTGACCGCGATGGATGGCGACACGCTGATCATGTTCGTGACGTGGGACAAGGACGGCAAACTCTCATCGCAGAGCATCCATCAGTTCGGCTCCGCCACGCTGGATGAGACCTCCAAACACTACGCCGACCAGACGCCACTGTTCGTGAAGATGCAGCTGAAGCCGGTGTGGTTCACGCAGGACGAGCTCAGGGGGCATATCGAGAGCGATTACAAACCGGGTGACCGCCATGACTGAGCATTACCGCTACTATGTCACCGAACTGGAGCGCGGCCGCACCGCGTTCGACGCTTTCGTCAAGCATGTGCAGGCCGACAAGAATACCGTCGGCGTGTTCGCGCCGCAGCTCGGCTTTGCCTCGAACGAAGCAGCAGTGCTGATGACGTCGCACGGCCATATCGACCACGCGCCGCATCTGGTGGCGAAGACACACGATGTGCTGATCCCGACGATCCGGCCCAAAGCAGGCGACACGCTCAAGCCCGGCGGCATCTATGTGCATCGCTGGTTCACCGTCGACCACGACAAGGTCGCGGAGTTCGTCAGCCTGTCAGGACAGGCGTGGCCGAGCTTCGAGGGTGAATTCGAGGCAAATATCTTTGGCCTCTTCACCGCTGAGCGCAGCGAACACGACATAGCGCAGCAGCAGACGCGATTGCTGCTCCTCACCTGGTACAAGGATCACGCGGTATGGGAGGCTTCTCGCCGCCCGACGCGAGAGCCGGAAGGCATCTTCATGAAGCGTCACACGCTGACGCGCACCACGATCGGACGCAGCACGCTGCTGGTTGCTTAGTACGGCGTGCCGTCCTTGTGCATGAAGCGGCCATCGGCGTTGGTGCTC
>DATAHD010000273.1:0-4551 GCA_036263395.1 Rhizomicrobium sp.
ATCTCTTTCGCGCTCATGGCCCGCACTCTAAAGCGTTTGCTGCAGAGCGATAGAAGGGTGCGCAAACGGCGTTGCCGCCGCGGTTGCGGAGGGATATGGTCCAGCCCTGACAAATTGTCATGAGGTTCGGATGTCCGACGATCTGCCCGGCGTTCTTGCGTTGACGCCGCTGAATCCTGCGTTCAACGACAATCCGCACGCGCTGCTCGATCCGCTGCGCGAGAAGTGCCCGGTGCATCGCGATCCGATGGCGGGCGTCTTCATTTTGACCAAGCATGCCGACGTGCGCGGTACGCTGTCCGATACCTCGATGTGGCGCGGCGCCGACCGCGCCGAAGAAGCCGCGGTGATGACGCGGCGCGGGTTCGATGCGCCACCACCTCCGGGTCTCGAGATTATGCCGGACCGGCCGCGCAACAGCATCCTCACGATGGACGAGCCCGAGCACATGCGTGTGCGCGAGCCGCTGGCCAAGGCGCTCTACAAGCGCGTCGCGAAATCGCGCGCGATGGTGCAGCAAGTCGTGGACGAGTACCTGGACCGTATCGCCCCGTCGAAGCCGTTCGATGCGATGGCGGACTTCTGCGTGCGCGTGCCGATCGATGTGATTGCGCGCCTGCTCGGCGTCGACGAAACGCGCCTGACGGAATTTCGTGAGTGGAGCGAAGGCGTCATTCTCGGGCTCGCTCCCATGCGCTCGGAAGAAGAGACGGCGCAGATGGTGAGGTGTTCCAATGCGCTGACCAAATACATGCGGGGGCTGATGGCCGATCGCGCCACCAATCCGCGCGACGATCTCACTACCGACATGGTGCAGCTGAAGAAGGATGGCGCCGATATTACCGATGGCGAGATTTGTCTGAACCTCGAGGCTTTGCTGGTCGGCGGCAACCTGACCACGACCGACCTGATCGGCAACGCGATCTTCCTGCTGCTGACCAATCCGGGCGAACTGGCGAAACTGAAAGCCAATCCGGCGCTGATCACGACGGCGGTGGAGGAAGTGTTGCGTTATGAATCGCCTGTGGACATCACCGGCCGCGTTGCGCCGCGCGATATGGACGTGAGTGGCTGCCCGATTAAGCAGGCGCAATCGATGGTGATGTCGCTGCGCGGCGCCAACCGCGATCCGGCAGCGTTCAGCAATCCGCACACCTTCGACGTCGCGCGCAAAGAAGCGCCGCACGTCGCCTTCGGCGGCGGCACGCATCTCTGCATCGGCGCCCCGCTCGCGCGTCTCGAAGCGCAGATCGCGATCCCCGCCTTCTTCAACCGCTTCCCGAACGCGAAACTGGTCAACCCAAAACCCGAATGGCGCAACCTGCCTTTCTTCCGCGGATTGAAGACGCTGGAGATTGTGCCCTGATCTATCGGCGTCGCTGCGGCAGTCGCTAGAGCGGATCGCACGTAAATATGAGGAAGAACTGGTGGGCCCGACAGGACTCGAACCTGTGACCAGACCGTTATGAGCGGCCAGCTCTAACCAACTGAGCTACAGGCCCCACCGAGGGCGCCTTCCTTATCAGGATTTGCGGGCCAGAAAAGCGCTATCCTCGCGCAGGCGTGATCGGGCGGGCCAACTTGGCCGCAGATGCGCCGCGGTGCCGCCCGGGTTTCGCCGCAAGCGGCCGCCATGTTCGCAAGCAAGGCATTTCGCCTGAGAGGATTTTGCAATGAACACCCCCGCCCTTCGCGCCGTGATATTCGGCACCATGGTTTCCACCGCTGCCCTGTTTGCCGCCGCGCCGGCCGCGCTTGCCGATGCCGCGCCGCGCGTGCTCACCGTATCGGGGCATGGCGAGGCGAGCGGTGCGCCGGATCAGGCGACGCTGTCGGCCGGGGTCACGACGCAGGCCCGCACCGCGGCCGAGGCGCTGTCCGAAAACGCCGCGAAGATGAACGCGCTGTTCAGCGCGCTGAAGAAGATCGGCGTGCCGGATAAGAAGATGCAGACGTCGAATTTCAACGTCTCACCGGAATACGCCAACGACAATACCGGCAACACGCCGCCGCGCATCGTTGGTTATCAGGTCTCGAACCAGGTCACCGTCACGCTGGACGATGTGAAGAAGGTCGGGCCGACGCTCGACACGCTCGTCGCGTCGGGCGCGAACCAGATCAACAGCGTCGGCTTCGGCATCGACGATCCCAAGACGCTTCTGACCAGCGCGCGCGGCGACGCGGTGGCGGATGCGCGGCTGCGGGCCGAGACCTATGCCAAGGCGGCCGGTGTCAGTCTGGGGAACATTCTGTCGATCAGCGACTCCAGCGTTTCCATCGCGCCGCCGGTGCCGATGTATCGCGCGATGGCGATGGATAAGGCGGCGGCCTCGCCCATCGCCGCGGGCGAGGAAACCGTCTCCGCCGACGTGACCATCGTGTGGGAAATCCGTTAGCGCTCTTTTTCCTATCGCGCGATTTGTCCGAAAACCGCTTCACACTTTTCGGATCGCGCTCTTTCCCTCGCGAAATCGATGCGGGTAGCATGCGGGCCCTTCACCAATGAGGTGCCCGCATGTTGCTGCAATCCTGGCGGATCAAGGACTTCGACCCCGGCACGGGCGCCGCTGCGCGCGCGTGCGACGGCCATGGCGAGGGCTGGGTTGCGGCGGAGGCGCCGGGCGACACCTATGTGGCGCTGCACAAGGCAGGGCGATTGCCCGATCCCTTTGGCGATCGCAATGAAGCGGCGTGCGCGTGGGTGAAGGATCGCGAGTGGTGGTGGACGACGACATTCGATGCGCCGGCGGCCACCGGCGATGAGAAGACGGTTCTGACGTTCGAGGGCCTGGATACTTTTGCCGAGGTCTGGCTGAACGGCGCGAAGATCGGCAGCTCCGACAACATGTTTGTGCCGCTGCACCTGGATGTCGGCGGCAAGCTGAAGGCGGGCAGCAATACGCTCGCGGTGTGCTTCACGCCGCCGGCGCTTGCGGTGAAAGATACGCCGGCGCTGCCGTGGGCGGGGATGGGCGATCCGACAGCAGGCAGCAAGCGCAACGTCATCCGCAAGGCGCAGTTCGGCTGGGGCTGGGACTGGGGGCCGGTGCTGCCGACGGTGGGCATCTGGAAGGCGGTCGAGTTGGCCGTACAGCCCTATGCGGTGCTGGGCGATGTGCAGTTTACCACGCTGTCGCTGGGCAAGAACAACGCCGATGCGCGGGTGCGGATCGATGCGGCGGTGCGCGGCGTGGCGCACGGATTGAAGGCCGAGGTCACGCTGCAGGACCCGAGCGGTGCGACGGTGCTGCAGGAGGTTCTGCCGGTCCGCGATGGCACGGCGACAGTGGAAGCGACCATCGCCAAGCCGGCGCTGTGGTGGACGAACGATCTGGGGCGGCCCGATCTTTATACGCTGCGGGTGCGGCTGCTGGATGGAGACGCCGCGCTGGACAGCGATACGCGCAAGGTCGGTATCCGCACCATCGCCATCGATCAGTCGCCCGATCCGGATGAGCCGGGCACGACGTTCTTCCGCTTTGTGCTGAACGGCATCCCGATCTTCGCGCGCGGGGCGTGCTGGATTCCGGCGAGTTCGTATGTCGGCGCGCTGACCGAGAAAGACTATCGCTGGCAGATCGAAGACGCCGCGGCGGGCAACATGAACATGCTGCGCATCTGGGGCGGCGGCATCTATGAGCATGACGCGTTCTACAATCTGTGCGACGCGAACGGCGTGCTGGTGTGGCAGGACTTTCTGTTCGCCTGTGCGCCCTATCCGGACAGCGATCCGGCGTTCGTTGCGAGCGTCGATACCGAAGTGCGCTATCAGATTGCGCGGCTGCGGCATCATCCGTCGATTGCGGTGTGGTGCGGCAACAACGAGAACCAGTGGATCCACACGATGACGCGCAAGCCCGACGGCGCGTTGCCGCCGCTGGATGGCGCGCACCTTTACAACGAGGTGATGCCAAAGGCGGTGGCGGAGCTGGATCCGACGACGCCGTATTGGCCGGGCAGTCCGGACGGCGGGCCGCATCCCAACTCCATGCGCGCGGGCGACGTGCATGACTGGACGGTGTGGCATGGCATTCCGCCGGTGCCGGACGACAGGCCCATCGGCAAACTCGACCGCAGTCCGGAGGGCATCTCCTATGTGCGCTATGCCGAGAACATGGCGCGCTTCGTCAGCGAGTACGGCATCCACGCTTCGCCGGCGCTGGAGACGCTGAAGCGCGCGCTGCCGGCGGATCAGCTGACCTATCGCAGCCCCGGCATGGAGAACCTGATCAAGGACCGGCCGAAGGACAAAGTGAATGCGCTGCTGACCACCGTCACCGGCATTCCGGAGACGATCCAGCAATATGTCGACTTCACGCAGATCACGCAGGCGGAAGGGTTGAAGTTCGCCATCGAGCATTTCCGGCGGCGCATGCCGCACTGCTCCGGCTCGCTGATCTGGCAGTTCAACGACTGCTGGCCGTGCGTGAGCTGGAGCATCCTCGACTACAACGGCTTTGCGAAGGCGGGATATTTCTACACGCGGCGGGCCTATGCGCCGGTGCTGGCGTCGTTCAAGAAGCTGGACGATGGCGCGGTGGAGCTGTGGAT
>DATAHD010000274.1:0-5681 GCA_036263395.1 Rhizomicrobium sp.
CTCGAACCGCACCTGACATGGTGCGGCGTCTGATCCGCTACTTCAGGCCAAGCCGGACAAACTGCTCGTCCGGTGCTTCGACCGCTTTCAATGCGGTGCGCAGCTTTTCCGCTGCATCTGCCTCGCGGGATGAATTGGCGAGGTTTTCCTCTTCATCGGGATCTTTGTTCAGGTCATAGAGGTGGTTGCCGCTGAACCGCGCTGCAGCCCAGAACGGCAGCGGATCGCTTTCGTCCCAGTGCTGGCGGATCACCGGCACGTTTGAGCCCGGCATGCGGTCGAGCACGGCACGCTCATCCGGCAGCGGTAGTTCCTGTTCGCGCGGCAGGAAATGCGTCGGCATGGTTGACCAGCGGTTGGACCACATGCTGTTCGGCGCATTCTTTCCCGCCGGTGCGCGGGCGTACTTCGTCTCTTTGTCGATGTAGTGGACCTCACGCCCCCAGACACCGGCTAGCAGCCAGTCGCGGACGCTATCCCGTGTGCCCTCCAGCAGCGGCAGCAGCGACTTGCCATGGACCTGCTGGCGCGGCGTTACGCCGAAAAGGTCCGACAGCGTCGCGTAGATATCGACACTGGTCGTCAGCGCGTCGTTGGTCCCCGCTTTCAGGCCCGGCGCAGCGATCATCAGAGGTATGTGGGACATCGTCTCGTAGAGCGGCACACCGGGCTTTCCCCAGATGTCCTTCTCACCGAGATAATGACCGTGATCGGTGCACAGCACGACTATCGTGTCATCCCACAGATTCTTGGCATCGATCTGATCGAGCACGCGGCCCAGCCAATGATCGATCATCGTCAGCTTCGCGCCATAGCGGGCGCGGATGTGCTGTCCCTCGCGCGCAGTCAGCACACCGCGAGCAACGCCGCCGACCGCATAGGGCGGCCAGAGATAATTCATCGGGCCATCCCAGTCGGGATCATAGCGGCGGAGATATTCCTCAGGCGTATCGAAAGGCTCGTGTGGATCGAACTCGTCGACGAACAGGAAGAAGCGGTCGTGCGCGCCAGCGTTTTCCTTCAGCCAGCGAGTGGCCGCCTGCATCACGCGCGGCCCCGGGAAATCTTCTTCACCGCGGAAATAGCCGCGGGAATTGTCGTACGGCATGTGACGATCGAAGCCGAAGAAGTGCGATCCGGCCCAACTGGGATCGGCCTTCGTCTTCCACGGATCGCCTTCATGCCCGCGCTGGTAGTCCCAGCCGGTGAAATCCACGTGGTAGTTTTCGCCGCCGGTCTCGAAGAGATGCGGATGATCGCTGATCAGCTGCGAGACCACACCGGCGCGGCGCAGCGGATAGGTGATCGCATCTTCCCAAATCTCAACGGAGCCCCACGGCCGCCACAGAAAATCCCACGCGCCGCAGAGAATGTCGTGCCGCGCCGGCATGCAGGGCAGGGACGCCGCGTAGTGCTTTGTGAAGCGAACTGACCGCGCCGTCAGCCGATCAAGATTGGGCGTCGCAAATTCACGCCCACCATAGGCGCCGACCATGTGCCGGTTGAGACTGTCGAGCAGGATGACAATCGCGTTCTTCGCGCGGGGCATGCTCATCGCGCGGCGCTGCGTTCCACATTGGTCAGCGATTTCCAGCCGAACGCAGCCTCCGGCACTGGGTCGCCCATCATGCGTGCCGTGCGCTCCGCCGTCAGGCGACCGCCCATGCGCTCATAAAAGAAGCGCGCCGTGTTCTTCGCATGCGCCCAGATGATGCAGGACTCATAGCCATTCTCGTGCAACTGGCGGAAGCCAGCCTCGAGCAGTAACCGTCCCACGCCACGGCCGAAAAACGCCGGGTCTATGTAAAGCGTGTAAACTTCCGCTTCGTAGCCGAGGTCGGGATCGCGTGATGGACCAAAGCTCGACATGCCAATGATGCCGTACTCGGTGCTCTCCGCAACGATGACCCATTCGCGACTGCGCGCGGTGATGGTAGAGCGCCAGCGTGCGGTCTGTCCTTGCGGTGTCATCGCGCACAGAAGCTGTGTCGGGACAACGCCGGGATAGGTGTCGTGCCAGGACTCGATATAGACGCGCGCGATCTCCGCCGCATCGTCCGGGCCTGCTTTCCTGATCGCGACGGATAGCTCTTCCATGCGCAAAGCTTGCGCCCGTTTTTGCGCGGGCGGCAAGCGTTGTTTTCGACAATTTTCTACTTGCGCCGCCGAAGAACGCGGCCCCAATGAAAAAGCCCCAAGCCAATAAGAATGAATGGTCCGCCGAACAGCAGCGCCTCGGGCAGAATATCGAGGCCGGTACCGCTTCCTGAGAACATGTCGAGCAGCGCGCCGCCCCCAAAAACTGCGGTGCAAAGTCCGGACGAGATGAGGATCAGCAGTCCGACAATGATGAGGGCCATGCCGCTAATCATTCGGCTAGGTGACGGAGTGTTCGGATCTTCGCTCATTGGTCCTTCCGCGAACGCAATCCCAACCGCACAAGAACAATCCCGAGTCCGAGCGGAATGATCGTGATCGGAACGAACGGCAGAATGTCTGGGAAGTTTTCGATCAGTTGCTTCGGGTCGTCGAACAATTGTGCGATCAGGCCGAAGCCTCCGAACGCTGTGCAGAGGCCCGACGGGATCAACATCAGCATCCCGATTGCAAACAGCGCGCAACCAGCGGCATTGCCGCCCGGTGACGGGGGCGGTGCAAGCGGTGGTAGCGGGTCGTTGACCATTTGAGGACCTACTCGGCGACGAGGGATGTCTCGCGCAGCTTTGCGGCGAGGCCATTGCGGTAGAAGAGGTTGTAGGTGTCGAACGGAATGATCTGCTTTTCCGGCGTCACGAAATGGATGCAGGAGCGCTTCACCGTCCCAACGCAGAAGTTGTACTTGTCGAGGAACTGCACGATCACAATGCGGAAGACCTTGTCGTAACCCAGATCGTCCGGCAGTTCGATCTGCGGCAGGCAGCACAGCAGATCGCCGAGGACTGTCTTCGTCCGTTCTCCGGAAGACGCCAGTGAAAGCAGGTCGAACAACCGGTCCTTCAGTGCTGGGTACTTTTCAAACGAAATAGTGTTGGGCGCGGTCGCCAGCAGGTCGGCTTTCGGGATCAGCTTGGTGATCGGTGTCACCTGCGTCCCCGTGCGAAGACCGTAGGCGATCGCAATGGAGTCCGGATTGCACGGCAGGGGAATGATGTCGTCGCCATCGAACACCTCCGGCGCCTGGGTCATGATCCCGCGGCGGATGTCGCTGAGCAGGGCGCGGTCGGTGTTTTTGTCGAAGTTTTCATTGCGCCCAGCGTCCTGCACCGGCTGAAAGGTGATGCCGCGGACGCACTTCCAGGAGAGCGCGTGCCGGACGATGTCGCCGATTTCCTGATCATTGACGCCCTTCTTGATGACGGCGACGAGCGTTGTGGAGATACCGAACTCCTCGAGATTGGCGAGCGCCTGCGCGCGCACTTTGCGCAGATCGGCACCGCGGATGTTCTCCAGCGCTTCGCGGTTCAGCGAGTCGAATTGGAGATAGACTTCGAATCCAGGCTTGAGCTTCGCCAGCTCGGCAACGAACGCCCGGTCGGTCGCGATCCGGATACCGTTCGTGTTGAGCATGATGTGGCGGATGGGTTTCGATTTCGCGAGTTTCAGGATGTCTAGAATCTGCGGATGGATGGTTGGCTCACCGCCGCTGATCTGCACCAGATCGGGAAAGCCCTCGCTGGCGACCAGCGTATCGAGCATGCCTTCGATGGTCTTGAGCGACTTGTTGACCGCACGCTGCGGCGATGACTCCGCGAAGCACACCGGACAGGTCAGATTGCACTCATCGTTCACTTCGATTAGCGCGAGACATGAGTGCTGCTCATGGTCGGGGCACAGGCCGCAATCGTACGGGCAGCCGTAGTGCGTTTTGCTCTGGAATTTGAGCGGCAGATCGCCGGGCTTCTGAAACTCCTTCATTGAACGGAAATACGCAGCATCGGTGGAGATCAGGGTCTTCTGCACACCATGCTCATGACAGCGCTTCTGGTAGAAAACATCGTCGTCTTCGATGATGATCTTCGCCGGCACTA
The DNA here is from genome assembly GCA_036263395.1 of Rhizomicrobium sp. Lineage (GTDB taxonomy): Bacteria > Pseudomonadota > Alphaproteobacteria > Micropepsales > Micropepsaceae > Rhizomicrobium. The sequence goes on from DATAHD010000274.1 coordinate 4,029, forward strand.
GCTTGAGGCACGTTTCGCACAGCGAGCGGGTCTCACCGTAGAACGTATAATTTCTAGACGGCCTGACGAAGCTCATTGTTTCCCCGCATCATGAACAGACTGTAGCCGAGCATAACCAGACAGATCAGATGAAACACGTTCAACGGGCCAACGACGGCTGGATATGGCTTGAAGAACTCCCAGACAAATCGCTGTGCCGCATAGAACCCGACAAACAGATAAAACCCTTGCCGCAGCACGAAAGCATTGTGGCTCGCAATCTCGCGCAAGTACACGGCCAGAAACGACAGCATCGCAAACGATTCGTACAGCTGAACCGGATGACGGTGGATCCCATCGCCGAAATCGACGCCCCAGGGCAGGGTTGTCGGCGTGCCGTAGGTGAAGTCGGGCAGCCCGGCAAAGAAGCATCCCCAGCGTCCAACAGCGATCCCGATCGCAAGGGGGGCAACGAATTGCGACCCGGTCGATCCCTTGATGCCGCGCGCAAGTTTGTAGAGCTCCACACCAACGATGCCGCCGGCGATCGCGCCGGCAATCGAGTGGCCGATCTGCCAGATATGGGCGAGCATCATATTGAAACTGCCGAAGGTCAAAGCTCCGCCGATCGCACCGAGCGACAGGGCGATGAAGTAGCCGGGATCGCGCAAAGGCGTGCGCTGCTGGTCGAGCCATCCCATACGGCGGATGAAGCGCGCCATGAAGAACGCAGATAGCCAGGCCAGGAGATCGAAAATCGTATGAATGAGCATGCGCTACGCTATCTCCCTCCCGCTGTTGGCGGGAGGGGGATAGGAGATCAATACATCCCCAGCTTCGCCTGTGTCGCGGCTCCAGCGACGCCGTCCGCGGTCTGACCGTTTTGCTTCTGATAGGCTTTCACGGCATCGGCGGTCGCCTGGTCGTACACGCCGGTGATCTTGCCGTGATAGACGCCTGCCTTGCTCAAGGCTTGCTGCAGCTGTTCGACCTCCAACCCCTTGTCGCCGAGTTGCAGCGCATCGCCGGAGCGCCGACCGCTTTTGGCGTTGTAGAGGCGCTGCTTTGACGCTTTCTGATAGGCCTGCATGGCGACGGGTGAAGCCGCGGCATTCGAGATCTGATCCTGCTCGACGTTCAACGCCTCGATCTTCCGCGAAAGCCGTTCGTCATTGAGTGTGCTGTTGCGCTTCTTGAGATCCGCGATGATCGCGGCATTGGCGGCGCGGGCCTCGCTCGTTTTGCCAGCACCGGCCAGCTTCACATTTGCCGCCAGCCCGCGCTCGCTCTCAGCCAGTGCTGCCTGTGCCGCAACGTCACGGTTCAGCGACTTGTCGGCAATCGCTTCGTCATTGGTTACATCGACACGGATCGGCAGGGTGACTGTGCCGGACGCGCCGCTTTGCGCATCGCGCCACGCCACATGGAAGTCGCCCAGAGACAGTGCGCCAACCTTGCGTGCATCAACTTCCAGCCGCAGCATGACAGAGCGCTCCTCACCAGCATAGAAGTCAGGCCAGTCGGCGGTCACGTCGCGCCCGTTGGACGCCGCAAAACCGATCATCTCTGCCCGCTTCACTGCGTTATTGCCGTGGAAGGAGAGATGCACATCGCGCGCCCGCGTTGCAAAGGCGCTCTTCAATTCCTGCTGGAAGATGGACGCCAGCTGGACCG
>DATAHD010000275.1:0-14978 GCA_036263395.1 Rhizomicrobium sp.
CAGGAAGCCAACGGTGTCGGGACCGTGACGTGGTTTCAGTACAATCAGTGGCAGAGCGCCGAGAAAGGCGAGATGCAGAACGGCGTCATGCAGGGTTTCTGGATCCGGCGGTACAAGAACGGTGACATCGACGAAGCCAACTGGATCGATGGCGTGCGGCAGGAGCCGCAGCAGAGCTATGCCGATGATAATTCATCGGGTGGCAGCAGCGGCAGCACCTATTCGCCGGTCTACAACGGCGACGCCTACATGGACACGCTGCGGCGGCAGAACCGGGAAAACTGCGAGCGCGCATCGAAGGGCGCGGATATTCCGTGCCATCCGGAGTGATGCTTCTGTTTGAGCTTTGCTGATCCAACTGGGTGGCCCGCATTTGCGGGCCATGACAGTTTTTGTTTTTGAGTGTCGTGGTTTCCCTCGCGAAGACGTTTCGATACACATCCATTCTTCGTCACCACAATCCATTCCCTAAGCTGTCATGGCCCGCGACTGCGGGCCACCCAGGTGGGGCAGCACGATGGATCGAACCTATTTCGTATACATCCTCGCGAGCCGGCGAAACGGGACGCTTTACATCGGCGTCACAGGCGACCTGATCCGGCGCGTTGGTGAGCACCGCGATGGCGCGATTGAGGGTTTCACCAAGCGATATGGTGTGAAGCGTCTGGTTCATTTCGAGCAATTCGAGAGCGTTGAAGCCGCGATTCATCGCGAAACGCGGCTGAAGAAGTGGAAGCGGGAGTGGAAGATCAATCTCATTCAGCGCGAGAACGCCGCGTGGGAGGACCTGTTCGAGAAAATGACGGCACCGCAACCGCTGCCGGAATGGCTTGTGCACGCGAATGTGGTGGATGCAATCAAGCGCGGAGAGAGTTGAGTGGTATCACCTGGGTGGCCCGCAGTTGCGGGCCATGACAGTTTTGGGGGGAAGCTTGTTTCTACCCCCGCACTTCCATCTTGATTGGGCCTTCGGCGCGGCCGTTGATGAATTGGTCGACGAAGGCGTTGCCGGTGGCGTCGATCTGTTCGGTGGGGCCCTGCCAGATGATCTTGCCCTTGTAGAGCATCGCGATGCGATCGCTGATCTTGCGGGCGCTCGCCATGTCGTGGGTGATCGAGAGGCTGGTGGCGCCGACGTCTTCTACCGTGGAGACGATGAGATCGTTGATGACGTCGGCCATGATCGGGTCGAGGCCGGTGGTGGGTTCATCGAAGAAGATGATCTCCGGGTCGGCGGCGATGGCGCGGGCGAGGCCGACGCGTTTTTGCATGCCGCCGGAGAGTTCGGACGGCGAGAGGTTTGCGACCTCCGAGCCCATGCCGACCTTGGCGAGCTTTTCGATCGCGATTTCGCGGGCTTTCCTGCGTGCCATGCCGCGGCCCTGGATGAGGCCGAAGGCGACGTTCTCCCACACCGTGAGCGAGTCGAAGAGGGCTGCGCCCTGGAACAGCATCGCGAACTTCTTGAGCATCTGCTCGCGGGCGCGGCCGCGCAGGCGCGTGACCTCCTGACCGTCGACGAAGATCTGGCCTTCGTCGGGATGCAGGATGCCGAGCACGCATTTGATCATCACCGACTTGCCGGTGCCCGAGCCGCCGATCACGACGAGGCTTTCGCCTTTTGCGATCTTGAGATCGAGACCATCGAGCACGACTTTCGAGCCGAAGCGTTTCTTGACGCCGCGCAGTTCGACTTTCGGGGTTGCGGTATCCATGGCTCGCGCTCAGTTCTTGAACAGGATCGAGGTGAGCAGGTAGTTCGCGGCGAGGATCAGGATCGACGACGACACCACCGCATTGGTGGTCGCCGCGCCGACGCCCTGCGCGCCGCCCTTGGAATGGAAGCCGTTGTAGCAACCCATCAGCGCGATGATGAAGCCGAACGCCGCCGCCTTCACGAGGCCCGACTGCACGTCGTGGCTGGTCATGAAATCCATCGTGTTCTTCAGATAGACGCCGCCGTTGAAGTTCAGGCTTTGCGTCGAGACGACGTAGCCGCCGAAGACGCCGATGGAGTCGGCGACGGCGACGAGGATCGGCATGCAAACCACCGCCGCGATGAGGCGCGGCACGACGAGGTATTTGATCGGGTTGGTGGAGAGCGTGGTAAGGGCGTCGATCTGCTCCGTCACGCGCATGGTGCCGATCTCGGCCGCAATGGCCGCGGCGACGCGTCCCGCAACCATAAGGCCGGCGATGACCGGGCCAAGCTCGCGCGTGATGCCGAGGACGACGATCTGCGGCACGATGGCTTCGGCGCCGTAGCGATTGCCGCCGATGAAGATCTGCAGCGCGAGCGCGCCACCGGTGAAGAACGCGGTGAGGCCGACGACGGGGAGCGAGAACCATCCGATGCGCATCATCTGGCGCCCGATGAGGCCCCAGTAGATCGGTGGACGCACGATGGCGGTGACGGCGTTGACGGTGAACATCGTCAGACGGCCGATGTGGCCGAGCAGCGCCATCACCAGCACGCCGATCGCAGCGAAGATGTTGAAGCGGGCCAATGTCATGCGGTGGCGCCTTCATAATAACGCGGCACGCGCGGGGCGACGCCGGTGAGGATTTCGTAGTTCGCGGTGCCTGCGACCTCGGCCGCTTCTTCCATCGTGATGGTGTCGCCGAAGAATTCGATCTCGTCGCCGAGGTCGATGTTGTGCGCGACGTCCGTCACGTCGAACGAGGTGAGGTCCATCGAGACGCGGCCGGCCATCGGCACCTTGTGCGAGCCGACGGCGCCATAGCCGCGATTGCTGAAGGCGCGCAGCAGGCCGTCGCCATAACCGAGCGAGACGGTGGCGAGGAGCGAAGGCCGCGTGAGCGTGCAGCTGGCGCCATAGCCGACGGTGTCGCCGGCTTCGGCGCGGCGCAGCTGAACGATGCGGCCGGTGAGTTTGGCAACGACCTCGAACGGATTGGGGCCGCTGTGCGGATTGCCGCCGTAGAGGCCGATACCAGGGCGTACGAGATCGAAGACGTAGTCCTTGCCGAGCAGGATGCCGCCGGTCGATGCGAAACTCGCGGGGGCCGCGGGTAGCATGGCGAGCGCTTCGCGGAAGCGTTCGAGCTGGATGGCGTTCATCGGGCTCGATGCGCTGTCGGCGCAGGCGAGATGGCTCATCACCAGCACGATGCGCAGATGCGCCAGGCGCGTGTTGGCTTCGCCCGCGAGCGTCGCAAGTTCGTCGCCGGTGAGGCCGAGGCGGCTCATGCCGGTATCGACATGGATGGCGGCGTCGAAGCTGGTGCGTGCGGTCGCGGCGGCGGCGCTCCACGCCGCGATCTCGACCAGCGAGTTCAGCACCGGTGTGAGATTGTGCGCGATGAGCGCGGGGATCGAATCCACCTGTGCGCCGTCGAGCACGAAGATGCGGGCCGCCGGCACCAGCGGGCGGATGCGGATGCCCTCCTCCAGGCGCGCGACGAAGAAGGTGTCGCAACCGGCGGCGGCGAGCGCACGGGTCGCGGCTTCCGCGCCGGTGCCGTAGCCATCGGCCTTCACGACGCCGGCAACCGCGGCGGGCGCGGCAAGACGCTGGATGGTGCGATAGTTCTGGACCATCGCGCCCAACCGGATCGTCAGGCGTGCGGCTTCGAAGGATTGTTGTTCCATAGCGAAGGTTTGCCTGTTTTCGGGGAGGTTAGAAATGCCCCACCTTTGTCGCGCTTGCATGCCGGGTGGCAGGCCGCGGCAAGCAGCGGTAGTGTTCGAACAAAGTTCCGGAGAATGACCAATTGTAACAAGTCAACCGGTCAAGGGATTTCTTCAGAAACTTTTGCCCTATCGTTCCAAAAATGTGCAGGCGGGAATCACGGTTTCGGCAAGCCTTTGTAAATTAACGGTAAATACAGGCTAACCACCCTTCGCCCGCGGATCCGTTTCATAATGGATCAGGTCCGGGGCTGCCCCGCCCGGCCCCTTGGCGAGGTATAGAATGCGCAAGACATTGGTTTTGGCGGGGCTTTTTGCTGCGTGCACCGCACTGGCAGCTTGTAACCCTTCGGTGAAAGACGTTTCGGCGCCGTGCAACTGCCACGGCAGCGTCGCGACCGCGGACAGCGGCGCCGAGAACCAGCGCTTCGTACCGCCGCCAGGGGGCGGGGACGATCAGAGAGGTGCGGCGACCGACCAGGGTTCATCCGGCGACAGCTATGGCAACGGCGGCAGCTATCGCGAGCATCGCGGCTATCGCAGCCATGGATCGCGCTATCGCGCGTCGTATCGCAGCCGCTATCGCGGGCACTACTCCGAGTACAGCTATAGCGAGCGCTCGCGGCCGCGTTATCACCATGGCTATACCGGCACCGACGAGCAGTACGCGGCCTACTGGAGCGCTGCGCGCGTGGCGACCTCGAGCTACGACTATCGCAGCACGAGCCGCGTCACCAGCACCGGCGGCGGTTCGTATTCTGGCGGTGGCTATTATTCAGGTGGCGACAGCTATCACGGCGGCGGCTACGGCGGTGGCGGTGGCTACGCATCCGGCGGCGACGACAGCTGGCAGGACGGCTATGGCCGCGCCCACCGCGGCACGCGGCTGACGCGCGGCGAGTATGAGGCGCGGATGGATCCGTGGCACGGCTATGACGCCGATTGCTACGACCGCGATCATCGCCACCACCGCCGTCACTACTAAACGTCGAACAGGTGCGCGACGTCCGGGCGGCGCGTGCTCCTGCGCGTTGCGAGCAGTGCGCTCGGCGAAGTGTGCACGCGGATGAGGCAAGCGTGCGTTTGCAGTGCCTGGTGGATCAGGCGGCGCTGCGGCGCGTAGGGCGGATCAACACCTCAGCGGAAATGCCCAGCTGCTCGTGTAACTCGCGGATCATGCCGATGGAGAGACTGCGCTTGCGATTGAGGACTTCCGCGACGCGCGTGCGGGTGCCGATCATCGGCTCAAGATCTTTGCGCGTCAGAACATGGCTCTCCATACGAAACTTGATCGCCTCGATCGGATCGGGCGGATCCATCGGATAGTGCTCAGCTTCGTAGGCGTCGATGAGAGTGGCGAGGATGTCGACCCGATCGCTTTCGGGCGTGCCGTTCTTTGCGTCCCACAAACGCTCAACCTCTGCGAGGGCGCGCTTATGATCGGCTTTGGTGCGGATGGGCGTCAGAGACTTTCTAGGGTACTTCATGATCAGCGTAGTATCACATGCGAGACCAATGATGGCGCTCTCTAGACCTCATCGAAGAAATTGTCGTCAATTTGTCGATGGAAGCTATTCCGAAGGCGGTCGCGGGCGATACATCCTCCACCCTGAATTCGCAAAGCACCCCGACAAATACATTCGAGCATTTCTCCTTATACAAAAGGACCTGCAAACGCTTTTCGACTATGTCGAGCCTGCGGACGGCAACTTACAAACACACTCGTTTCGAATTCATGAGATGCTAGTTCGAACAAGCATTGAAGTGGAGGCCAATTGCAAGGCGATTCTCAGAGAGAACGGGTACACTAGAGCTGGCGATTGGAATATGAGCGATTACAAGAAAATCAATCGTTCACACCGCCTCTCATCATTCAAAGCAAAGGTACCATATTGGACCGGTCAACAAGACGTCCGAGAACCTTTTCTCAACTGGCGTGATGACAAAGCGCTTCCTTGGTACAGCGCTTACAACAACACAAAACACGATCGCTTCGAAAACTTTGAGGTGGCGAACTTCGGGCATCTAATAGATGCGATTTGCGGCCTAGCGATCATCCTCGCATCACAGTTCATGGCAGAAGACTTTGGGCCAACTGATGGCTCCATTTCATTGGAGGGACCGGACACCGGCTTTGAGGAAGCAATCGGAAATTACTTCAGAATTTCGTACCCAAATGACTGGCCAGATGAAGAAAAATATGACTTCGACTGGAACACGTTAGAGATTGAATCTAACCCCTTTAGAAATATTGAGTTTGGCTAAGCGGCACTAGCTAGCCCTCCTGCACCATGTTGCTGAAGCGGGTGTAACGGTCGTCGAAGTAGAGGTCGATTTTGTTGGTCGCGCCGTGGCGGTGTTTTTCGACCAGGCATTCGGCGCGGCGATGGGCGCGCTCCATCTTTTCCATCCACTTGCCGTGGTCGGGGGAGCCGGGGTCGGGTTCGCGGGATTTTAGGTAGTACTCTTCGCGATAGACGAACATCACGACGTCGGCGTCCTGCTCGATGGAGCCGGATTCGCGAAGGTCGCTGAGCACGGGACGCTTGTCGTCGCGCGCATCGACGGCGCGGGAGAGCTGGGACAAGCCGATCACCGGGACGTCGAGGTCCTTGGCGAGGACCTTCAGGCTCTTGGTGATCTCGGTCAGTTCCTGCACGCGGTTTTCGGTCTTGCGGCCGGGCGAGACCAGCTGCAGATGGTCGATCATGATGCAGCCGATGTTCTTCTCGCGCTTCATGCGGCGCGAGCGGGCGATGATCTGGGCGATGGAGATACCGCCGGTGTCGTCGAAATAAAGCGGCAGGTTGGAGAGGTCCTGCATCGAGAGGACGAACTTCTCCCACTCCGTCTCGGTGAACTTGCCGTTTCGGATCTTCCACATCTCGATCTCGGTCTGCTCCGAGAGAATACGGGCGGCGAGCTGTTGCGCCGCCATTTCGAGGGAGAAGAAGAGCACCGGCGCACCGCGCGGCACTTCGGCCCCGGCCTGCATATCCTCGGCCCACATGCGCGCGGCGTTGAACGCCATGTTCACGGCGAGCGAGGACTTACCCATGCCAGGACGGCCGGCGAGGATGATCAAGTCGGATTGCTGCAACCCGCCGAGCAGCGAGTCGATGTCGGTGAAGCCGGTGGCGACGCCCGAGATACGGCCGCCGCGGGCCTGCGCCTTCTCCGCAAGTTCGATGGTGCGGCGCAGACTTTCGGCGAAGTCGAGCGGGCCTTCGCCGTACTTGTTGGATTCGGAAATCGCGTAGAGGGCTTTTTCCGCGGACTCGATCTGCGTCTTCGGCGGATTGTCGAGCGGCGCTTCATACGCCGTATTCACGATGTCCTCGCCGATGCGGATTAGGCCGCGGCGGACGAACAGGTCAGCCAAAATCTGCGCGTAGTCGCGGATGTTCGGCAGGACCGGCGCGGCTTCGGTCAGGCTGACGAGATAGGCATGACCGCCGACCTCGATCAGGCCGGGATCGTTCTTCATCAACGCGTGCAGGGTCAGCGGAGTGACGACCATGCCACCGCGGTCGATGGTCTGGCTCATCACCTGAAAGATGCGCTGGTGCAGCGGGTCGTAGAAATGCTCCGCCTTCAGCACCGTGCTGACGCGCTCCAGCGAATCCGGGCTCGCGATCAGGGAGCCGAGCAGCGCCTGCTCGACCTCGATGTCGTACGGTACGTGGCGGTAGTTGTCTTGTTCCATGGCGCTTCTGTTCGGGGCCTTTTGCGCCGGTCCGGCGGACGCCGAATCAACAGATGGCGTGCCTTCGCGGCAAGCGCCGCGCAGCGTTGTTCACAGCTTAATCCGATTCGGATGGAACCGCGTTCAGGGAATCAGGTGGAACGAAACAAAGGCCTGATCGAAAGCGGGCGGATATGGCGCGCCGGCGGGGGCGGAGCCACTGACCACGTAGAGGCGGCCGCTGATCAGGAAGAAGCGGTATTTGACCTGCTTGCCTTTGCTCTCGCAGGTCACGGCCATGCCCTGATGCCCGTTCAGCTGGATCGGGGTGTAGGTCGCGTTGGTCGCGCCCAGCGCCTTGACCGAGTTCTCGGCAACCGCCTTGGTGGTCGTGGCTTCGTCGGCGTTTTCCGCCCCTGCGATGGCCGTGGAATTCACGACAAAGCGCGTACCGTTGCCGCCATCGAGAACATAGTCATGGCGCTCGACCGTCGCTTCGCCCGCTTTCTGGGTGGTTTTCGACAGAGTCGGCTCGCTGGGCAGGGTGATGGCAAAACCATCCGCCGGGTATGTGTATTGCGCGGCCGCCAGAGCGGGGCCGGCGAGCAGCGAAAAGGCGACAGCAAGCAGGGGGAGTCTCATTACGCATCTCCATCGAACAGGCCCGGACAATAGACCCAAATCGGGCGTTTTCGAGACTTGCGGTTTGGGGAACCGGCTGATAAAGGCTCGGCGCTCCAAGTGGCCCACTATATATGGAGCGACCTGCATGACGATCCGCGAAGCCCTTACCTTCGACGATGTCCTGCTGGTGCCCGGTGCCTCGGAAGTTCTCCCCTCCCAAGTCGAAACGCGAACCCGGTTTACCAAGACCGTCGAACTCGGCATTCCGCTGATCTCCTCCGCGATGGACACGGTGACCGAAGCCGAAATGGCCATCGCCATGGCGCAGGCCGGCGGTATGGGCGTGATCCACAAGAACCTCACCATCGACGAGCAGGCCGAGCAGGTGCGCCGCGTGAAGCGGTTCGAAAGCGGCATGGTGGTGAACCCGGTGACGATCGCGCCGGACGCGACCCTGGCCGATGCGTTCGCACTGATGGAGCGCTATCGCATCAGCGGCATTCCGGTGGTCGAAGGCGCCAACGGCAAGGGCACAGGCAAGCTGGTCGGCATCCTGACCAACCGCGATGTGCGCTTCGCCGACAATATGCGTCAGCCCGTGAAGGAGCTGATGACCAAGGACAAGCTGATCACGGTGCGCGAAGGCGTGAAGCCGGAGGAAGCCAAGAAGCTTCTGCATCAGCACCGCATCGAGAAGATCATCGTGGTGGACGACGCGTATCGCTGCGTCGGTCTCATCACCGTGAAGGACATCGAGAAGGCGCAGAAATATCCCAACGCCTGCAAGGACGAGCGCGGCCGGTTGCGCGTCGCGGCGGCGACGGGCGTCGGCGAGGACGGCCTGCGCCGCGCGATGGCCCTGATCGAAGCGGAGTGCGATGTCGTGGTGGTGGACACCGCGCACGGCCATTCCAAAGGCGTTCTCGACCAGATCACCCGGGTGAAGAAAGAGTCCAACTACACGCAGATCCTGGCCGGCAATATCGCGACGCGCGACGGTGCGCAGGCGCTGATCGATGCCGGCGCGGATGCGGTGAAGGTGGGCATCGGCCCCGGCTCCATCTGCACGACGCGTATCGTGGCAGGCGTGGGCGTGCCGCAGCTGACCGCGATCATGGATGCGGTGTCGGCAGCGCGCAAAGCCGGCGTGCCGGTGATCGCCGATGGCGGCATCAAGTATTCGGGCGATCTGGCGAAGGCGATTGCGGCCGGCGCCGATGTGGCGATGGTGGGTTCGCTGCTCGCCGGCACGGAAGAGTCGCCGGGCGAGACGTTCATCTATCAGGGCCGTTCGTACAAAGGGTATCGCGGCATGGGCTCGCTGGGCGCGATGGCGCGCGGTTCGGCCGACCGCTATTTCCAGAGCGACGTCGACTCCATGAAGCTGGTGCCGGAAGGCGTCGAAGGCCAGGTGCCGTACAAGGGACCGACCGCGAGCGTGGTGCATCAGATCATCGGCGGCCTGCGCGCCGCGATGGGCTACACCGGCGCTAAATCGATCGAGGACTTCCACCAGAAGGCGGAGTTCGTGCGCATCACCGGCGCGGGCCTGCGCGAAAGCCACGTGCACGACATCGTGGTGACGCGCGAAGCCCCGAACTACCCCGGCAGCGGGCAGTAATCACTCGCGCGTGTGTTCGGCGATCAGGCGTGAGCCTTGCTCGTAGGTCACGTAGCGCCAGAGCCATTGGATTGCGACCATCAGGCGGTGCTGGAAGCCGACCAGCAGGTAGACGTGGATCAGTGCCCATAGCGTCCAGGCGAGCCAGCCTTTGAGACGCGACCAGCCGAAATCGAACACCGCCGAGTTGCGCCCGATGATCGCGGTGTTGCCGCGGTTGTTGAAGGTGAAGAGTTTCGGCATTTCGCCATGTCGGATTTTCCGCGCCAGCGCGCGGCCGAGATATTCGCCTTCCTGTTTGGCGACCTGCGCGAGGCCGGGAAGCGGTTTGCCGTTCTCGTCCGGCGTCAGTGCGAGATCGCCGAGCACGTAGATGTCCGCCTGCCCCGGCAGCGCGAGATCGCGGCCGACGGTGACGCGGCCGGCGCGATCGGTCTCGACACCCAGCATTTTGCCGATCGGCGAGGCCATGACGCCTGCCGCCCAGATGGCGAGGCCGACAGGGATTTCCTCGCCTTTCGCGGTGATGCTGTTCGCGGTTATGCGCTCCACGGGCGTGGCGGTGCGGACGGTGACGCCGAGCTTGCCGAGTTTCTGCGTCGTGTAGTTTGCAAGACTATCCGGAAAGGCGGTGAGCAAACGCGGACCGGCTTCCAGCAACAACACCGTCGCGTTTTCGGCGCGGATGCGGTGGAAGTCTTTCGACAGGGTGTAGCGCGCGAGTTCGGCGATGGAGCCGGCGAGTTCGACACCGGTGGGGCCGCCGCCGATCACGGCGATGGTCATCAGGCGCTTCTGCTCCGCGGGATCGCGGCTCATCTCCGCTTCCTCGAACGCGAGCAGCAGGCGCGAGCGGATCTTGCGGGCGTCCTCGATGGTCTTGAGGCCGGGTGCGAACGCCGCCCATTCGCCGTGACCGAAATAGGAGTGCGTCGCGCCGGTGGCGACGACCAGCGTGTCGTAGGCGAAGGTCTTGCCATCGCCGAGCGACACGATGCGGGCGGCACGGTCGATGCCTGTCACCTCACCCAGCACGACTTCGACGGACAGCTGGCCGCGCAGCATTTTGCGGATCGGCTCGGCGATATCGGCCGGCGACAGCGCGGCGGTCGCGACCTGATAGAGCAGCGGCTGGAAGAGATGGTGGTTCTGGCGGTCGATCAGCGTGACGACGATGCCCGCCTTGCCGAGGCCACGCGCCACCTCGATCCCGGCAAACCCGGCCCCGATCACCACCACGCGATGTTCGCTCACGGCTTTCCGACTCGCTGTGCTCTGCGCAGTTTCTATAGCGAAGACTGCGCGCGCGCATCAGCCGGCGGTGGCGAAGCCTCACCTCGCGGCTTCGCGGAAGGCAATAGGAGCAGCAATCGCGTGGAACGCTGCGCTTTGCTAGGCCGCCAGTCGCAGCAGCGAAACGGCTCCTTTTTTCAACTCGATGGTCACAGTCGTTCCAACGCCAGCACTGCTAGCGATGGACAACGAACCTCCCATAAGCTCCAGCATTCCCTGCGACACAGCGAGGCCCAATCCTATCCCGCCATAGCGTCGGACCAAGTGGCCTTCCTGCTGTGCGAAAGGGCGCCCGAGCGTCGCAACGGCGGCTTCGGCAATCCCGATGCCGTGATCGCGAATTGCGATGGACACATCGTCTCCGACCTTCACGCTGACATCAACGCGGCCACTTTCCAGCGAGAATTTGATTGCATTGTCGAGTATCCGCACGAGGACATCGAGAAGGGGTTCCGCTGCTCCAAAGCAAGGCGCAATCGGCTCACTGGCTGTGAAGGCGAGTGTGATCTGCCGAGCCTCGGCCGAAGATCTCACCCGATCAACCGCCATCTCGGCGATACGAACGGCATCAAAATCGCCGCAATCGAGGACGATCGATTTCGACTGGAGGCGGGAGACCTGAATGATATCGTTGACGGTCCGCAGAAGCGCCTTGCCACTGCTGTGAATATGCCCCGCATATTCGTTGTAGTGAGGGGAGCCCAACGGCCCGAACACATTCGACAACAGCATTTCCGAAAATCCGAGAACCGCGTTGAGCGGCGTGCGCAGCTCGTGACTGATGGTTCCGATGAAAACCGACTTGGCTTCACTTTCTTCAACCGCCGCGGTCGCCCGCGCAGTGGCCTCGGCAATTTGAATCTGCATGCGCTGCCACTTCCAGACGATAGCCGCCTGCAGCAATGCAACTAATGCAAGAAGAACAATTGTCAGAGGAATCACCGCGCGCAGAAAGGAGACGCCCGGACGTGCCGGTATCCACCACAAATGCCCGAGCTGACGACCGTTCGCATCTTGCAGCGGTACACCGATCTTCCCGTCCGGCGGCATGTTCTCCTCGCCGATTTCCGCACCGGAGAGGTGAAAGGTGTCCAACAGAGCCGCGTAACTCTTCGCCGTCATCCGTCTCAAAAAGAACGAATAGATGTCTTCGTGACTCTTGGTGAACCTTGCCGCGGACTCCGGTGACACACGGCCGGCGGCGGCGAAATAAATCTCATTACCCAGGCGTACAAGACCTGTGGCAACGGACGGTGGCGATGCGCGCGGTGTGCGGCGTGCCGCTGCGAGGACAGCGGCAATGCTGGCCGAATTGGCAATCAATGCAGCACGATAAGCGCCATGACCGCGACGATAGGAAAGGCGCACATGGCCATCGCCATCCAGAAGCAGGCTCGCATCGACGCGCATCGAATTTGAATAGGGGCCGAACTCCCAGTTGACCCATTTGGTATCCCAGCGAACGTCTGTGCGACGGTACGCTTCGTCCCAATAGATCATCGGCATGAGACTTTGCGCAACCGACTGTGTTTCACTTTGGATGACGTACCGCGCAGCTTCCCGCTGCTCCGCTTCGGACTGACTGTCCACGGCGGCAGCGGCCATGATGACCATGCCAACGATGGCTGCGACTTTCAAAAGAAAGCTCGCAGTCAGATAGCTATAGATGGACTTGAGCCACTGCAGCGTCTTTCCCCTCGCAAATCGGAGGAACTCTCTCAGAGGGCCATTAAGTGCCGCTTAAAGGCCACCCCCTGCGAGGGCTAGGGAGAACTACGTACCGATTGAAATAGCGATAGCCGTGTATTGCGCGTTTTCGCCGTCCTTCGCGGTTTCGTCTCCAATGCGGGACGCGCCCCCTTTGCAAAAGCGCTTCATTGACTCTCCTCCACATCTGCCGTATTCAACCGATCAGTTGATAACCAAATGGTTGAATACAAATGCCTGACCCCCTGAGTGCCACTCTGGCCGCACTTGCCGATCCGACGCGGCGGGCGATTCTGGCCCAGCTGGCGAGCGGCGATGCGAACGTCACGGAGCTGGCGGAGCCGTACGACATGAGCCTTGCCGCCGTGTCCAAGCATCTGAAGGTGCTGGAGGGTGCGGGGCTGGTGTCACGCGGGCGCGAGGCGCAGTGGCGGCCGTGCCATCTGGAAGCGAAGCCACTGAAGGCGGTGTCGAAGTGGCTCGATGACTACGTCCACTTCTGGGATCGCAGCATGGACAGCCTCAACGACTATCTGAAGACGATGCCGGAACCGAACCGCAAGACAAAAGGACGCCGCAAATGAGCACGAAGGAACATGCGATGCAGATCATTCTCTCACCGACAGAGCCCACCATCGTCATGTCGCGCATGCTGGATGCGCCGCGCGAGAAGGTGTGGGAGGCGTTCACGAAAGCGGAGCACGTCGCGCGCTGGTATGGCGGGCACGGCTTTTCGAGCCCGGTGTGCGAGATCGATGCACGGGTCGGTGGACGCTGGCGCCATGTGATGCGCACACCGGACGGCACCGATTATCCGCTGGAATTCATCTATACCGAAGTCGTCAAGCCGAGCCGCCTGGCGTGGCAGCACGTCGATTTCGGCAAGGACATGCCGGGGCCGCCGCGCTCGCACATCACCGCCGAACTGGAAGACAGAGGTGCGAAGACAAAGTGGACGATGACGGCGCGGTTCCGGACCATGGCCGAGCGCGACGGCACCGCTGAGTCCGGCTTCACGAATGTCGTGACGCAGGGCACCGAGAAACTCGAAGCCATCGCGCACTCGCTTTGATCACACCCGAGGAAACACCATGACCAATTCCGTTTATGCCTCTGTCGAAGCTTTCGCGCCGATGCTGCAGATGATGTCCGACGTGCTGGACAAAGGCGCCGCCCATCAGAAAGCGAAGGGCGAGAGTCCGGATGCGCTGGTGGAGAAGAAGCTGGCGCCGGATATGTTTCCTCTGGGCTTTCAGGTGGCGTTCGCGTGTCATCAGGTCACAAGCGCGACGGCACTCCTGCAGGGCCAAGCGCCGGCGGACTTCGCCAATCCCGAAACGAGCTTTGCCGATCTGAAAGCGACGCTGGCCAAGACATTGGCGCATGTGAACAACCTGAGCGCAGCAGCGTTCGATAGCGCAGATACGCGCACTATCGTGGTGCCGCTTCAAGAGCCGATGCAGTTCAAGTCGAATGGCGCGCAGTTCATGCGCGACTGGCTGCTGCCGACGTTCTACTTCCATGTCGTGACAGCCTACGACATCCTGCGTCACATGGGTGTGGACATCGGCAAGCGCGATTTTATCAGCAACAGCGCAGGACGCTATATCGGGCCGAAAGCTTAGCTCTCAAACCCCTCCCGGCGGTCGGAGTTTGTTCAGGAATGGGTCCCGGACATCGCTGCGCTGCGCTCCGCTCTTCCGGGATGACAAGCGAGTTTTAGATTTTAGAACAGCGATGGCTGGTCTTCGGTTTTGGGACTCGCCGACTTCGCGGACTTCTTCGGTTCGTCCTTCTTTTCTTCTTCGACGATCAGCTCACCGTCATAGACGCGCACGAGGGTTTTGATTTCCTCGAGAGGGGCGCCGGTTTCGCCGAGCCAGAGGGCGATGTCTTCGTCGGTGTCGAGGAGGACCGGGAAGCGGTCGTCTTTGCTATTCACGATCTCGGGCGAGAAGGTCGTGACGGGAACGTAGACGTGGAGGCTGCCGAATCTCGGATGCACCCACTTTTCCCAGATGACGGCGATGGCGAGCGGCTTGCCGTCGGCCCGGCGGCAAGTCCACTGCTTCACGCGGCCACCCGGCACTTCCTCGCCGACGTTGAAGGTCTGCACGAAGGTGACGCCGCGGGTGCTGGCGAAGGCCTGCTTCCATAGCGGCTTTGCATCGGCGGTTTCGCCGCGCGCATGCATCATGCCCGGTTTCTTCAGCGGATCGGCGGTGTTGGGATCGACCCAGCCCCAGCGCATCGGGATGACGGTGCGGTTGCCGGCGTCATCCAGGCAGACGATGGGCGTGAGCCGCATCGGCGTGTTCAGAACGATTTCCTCTCCGGCATCCCCCGGCACCACGACAATGCCGCTGCTGTTGAGCGCTTCTTCCGGCGACACGCTG
>DATAHD010000276.1:0-6170 GCA_036263395.1 Rhizomicrobium sp.
CGGTAGGCCAATTGGAACCGTCTGCAAATGGCTTAGTCGCGTCGCACAATCCCTCGGCAGACGATAGGCCGTAAGGGCGATGGTTGTTTCGGTTGGTCCGTAGAGGTTCTCGACGGCTGAGTTCGGAGCCGCCTCTTGCCAGGCGCCGGCCAGTCCAACCGGCAGGGCCTCGCCGCAAAACAGGCTCCACCGCAGCTGCGGATAGCGGTCGGGTGCCAACATGTTCAGTTGCCGCATATAGGAAGCGGCTGACGGCACTGAGAACCAGAACGTAAGGCCACATTCGTGGATGTAGTTGCCGAGACTGGCCAGGACTCCCTCCGGAGCGCAGCAGACACAGGCGCCCGCGCTCCAGGCGAGGAACATGTCATGCACCGAAAGATCGAAAGAGAAATCGAAGAGCTGGCTGAAGCGGTCCTCGGGACCAGGTTCGTAGCGATGATGCACGTTGGCGATGTAGCTCAGCGCATTGCGATGGTTGACGAGGACACCCTTCGGGGCACCAGTGCTCCCCGAGGTGAAGAGAAGGTAGGCGCCATCATCCGGTTCAACCCGCGCGACTGCCGCGTCAGGTGTGGTGGATTCGATGTCGGACTTGGTGATGATCCGATGATGCACACCCATGCGGCCTAGCTTTGGTGCGTCGGCGTTGTCGGGCAGCAGAATGGTCAGCGACCGCGGCGAGTTGGCTAAGAGCGGCCCTAGGGCAGTGAGCGAACGATGATCCACAATAAGGATGTCGATCGCGGAGGCAGCGACGATCTCGCGCAAGCGTTCGGAAGGATACTTGGTGTTGAGTGGGACATAGGCGCTGCCGGCCATGAGGCTGGCGAGGACCGCGGCGTAGGCAGTCGGAGTTCTGTTAACCAGCAATCCGCACTGGCGCTCTGCTGCGCGGGAGCCCTGGCCGCGAATCTGCAATATTACTGTGGCGAGTCGCCGCGCTGCATCGCCGAGCTCATCATATGTCAGCGTGCCACCGTCGATCCACACGGCAGGGCGACTTCCGAAGCGTCGCCGCGAGGTGAGGAACAGGTCGAACAGCGCCGCTGGTCGGTCTTCGCGCGGAGCTTGGACGACCCTTTCTGAGACGACGCTATGCATGCGTCTCATGCCAACGCTCGATTGCGCGCTTCGCGATGCACGGCCTTGCCTTTGATCCAACGTCAAAGCGCGATACCGATGCCGCCCGGCAGCGTTCGCTGTTCCGCATGGTTCCCCCGATGTGCACGTCACAGACAATCGTCGTGGGGGCGCACCCCTACGCTCTTTGCAAGCATACGCCTGCGTGCCGGAAGCGGAACGAATCGGAAGGCTTACATCCGTCGGATCATCGCTGACAGGGAGCCATGGACTTGGTGGAATTCGGCAGGGGAGCGTTTAATATCCAAAGCGCATCTCGAGCAGCATCTGGAATTCTGGCTCCGAGCGCCAGGCCGACCCGAGATCAGCGAGGATCTGAACAGCGTGCTCGCACGGGGGGAGCACTCCATGAAATACACCACGAAGAAGCTCGACGTCTGTGCGGGCATCGTCCATGAACACCAGACGCGCATCGCTCGCCGAGGGAACCGGGTGGCACGACCGATCCCGGGCCTCATTCCTGCCGATGAACAGCGGACGCCTGCTGATCCTGCACCGGAATCCGATATCGATAACGCGCTTACTCGGCATCCTGGAACAACTTGAGAGCCAGTTGGGCATCCAGAATCACGCGGCACGGCGCCCAAGGGCCGGCCGAAGGTGGCACTCGAGGTCAAGTCGCGGAGCCAGGGCCGATATCGAGGCATGAATGGGGCCATTGCCGAGAGCTTTAGCTCTTTCGATCTAATGCGAATGAATTACAGAGAAATCGGCGCCAATTCTGGCAATGCTGACTCCACAAGTGTTTTGGCTTCCCGAGGCACGCATAAGATGCGATAGTCGGTATCCAAGCTTGCGGAATCGCGAGCCCCGGCCGAGGCTATAAAGGCGTCGCGCCATGTTGTTAGACGATCATGTATTTGTGCAGGAACCAAGCGACCTTGTCCGGTTGCTGGCATACGGCGACTTGGCGGTCATTCCGGAACCAAGTCTGGGCATCTTTTTCGTTCGCCCCCTCAACTTGCGATCCCGCGCTGGCTACACAATCGGCGTGAGCGGCGCTGCCGTCCGCAAGGCCTGCGACGGCGGTCTTATCGCGCCAGCAAACCGTCAAAACGGTCAAGGCAAGGATAATGTCTATGTGCTCACCGCAAGGGGCCATTGGCACTTGGCCATGGATGGCCGCGCAGCAGAGGCCACTCGGCCTATTGTGCCTCTCTTGCAAACACGCGCGAAGCACGATTTGGAGCATCGCTTGATAGAGGCTGAGGCTTGTTTCCGGCGCGGACAGGCATGCATTGATCGCCAACAACGCTTCATCGAGTCTCAGGCACGGGCTGGGCTAAGTACAACTCGTGCCCAGACGCTCGCCAACACGTTCGGCGATATCCAAAACACGTTTGCCAAGACGTTTCATGCTCTCTCCCAGCGGGTACTCTAAGGCAGACTGTTAGGGCGGTAACGAAAGGTGTTCCTCCCGCTGCCTAGGGCCAGGACCCAGCGAACTCCAGTCCGCGCGGCGCGCCCCCTGTCCAGTCCGGTGCTCACAGGTGGAAGTCGGTCGCCGTCAGATCGACCTTGCCCTGGAGGACGATAGTCAGATCGGCTGTGGTGTCGCCGGTGTTATCGGCCTGGATCACCGTCTGGTTGTTCAGCGTGTCCTGGAACCAGGTAATGTTGTTCGCGACCGTGCCAGAGTTTTGCGCCGAGACGAAGGCGAAGTCCTGGTCGTCGGCCTTTCCAGTGTTTGCATCAATGGCGTCGAGGTCGATCACATCGGATGCATGGATGAAATCGGTGATCGTGTCGATGCCGGAGCTGACGCCCTTGTACTCGAATGTATCGCTGCCCGCTCCGCCGGTCAGCGCGTCGTTGCCGCCTGCGCCAGTCAGGATGTCGTTGCCGTCATCGCCGAACAGCTGATCGGTGCTGCCCAGGCCCGTCAGGGTGTCGTTGCCGCCGCCCCCATGGAGGTTGACGCGCTCGAAGTTGGCGAAACCAGAGCCGATGACGTCGCCGGACTTGTTCTCCTCGCCGCCGAAGAAGAGATTGAGGATGTCGAGGCTCCCGGATCCGCCATCCGCAATATCGCCGCTGTCGTAATGAAAGAAGGTCACGGTGTCGTTGCCGGCGCCGCCTTGCACAAAGTCGGTATCTGTTTCGCTGCCCGATGTGTCGGCGGTGATCGTGTCGTCGCCGTCGTCGCCCTGGAGATTGTCGGTGCCGGTGCCGCCCGTGATCGTGTCGTCGCCGGAACCGGCGGTGACGAAGTCGTTGCCCTTCCCGCCGTCGATGTTGTCTTTGCCGTCGGCTCCATTGTCGCCGAAATAGAAGGCCGAATAGCCGTAGATCCCGTCGTTGCCGTCGCCGCCTGTCAGCGTGTCGCTGCCGAGCCCGCCGGCAATGAAATCGTCGCCGTTCCCACCTTCAATCGTATTGTTGCCCACGCCCGGCGTCGCCGAGAACGCGTCTCCCTCGATAAAATCGTTGCCGTCGCCGCCGTCGATGGTGTTGTTGCCGCCGCCACCGTCGATATTGTCGTCCCCGCCGAGGCCGTTCAACGTATCGTTTCCGTCGGCCCCGGGGCCTGAGTCGCCATAGAACTTCTCGTGGTTGTCCGAACCGGTCAGCACATCGTCGCCGCCACCGCCAAAGACGGTGCAGTCCTCGAAGCTGATGAACATCGTCTGGGATGCGACATCGAAATTTTCATCGGCTTCGGTCAGGGTGAGAAAGAGCTTGTCGAAACCAGTCCCCCCATCCGCACTGTCGCCGACGTCATAGTGATTGAAGGTCACGGTATCGTCGCCGTGGCCCCCTTGCACGAAGTCGGCATCCGTGTCGCTGCTCGACGTGTCGGCGGCGATCGTGTCGTTACCATCGTCGCCCTGAAGATTGTCGCTGCCGATGCCGCCGGCGATCGTGTCATCCCCGGAGCCGCCGGTGATGAAGTCGTTGCCTTTCCCGCCGTCGATGTTGTCCTTGCCGTCGGCTCCATTGTCACCGAAATAGAAGGCCGAATAGCCGTAGATCCCGTCGTTCCCGTCACCGCCGGTCAGTGTGTCGCTGCCGAGCCCGCCAGCGATATAATCGTTGCCGTTTCCGCCATCGATCGCATTGTTGCCCACGCCCGGCGTCTGCGAAAATGAGTCTCCCTCGATGAAGTCGTCGCCGTCACCGCCGTTGATAGTGTTGTTGCCGCCGCCGCCGCTGATGTTGTCGTTCCCGCCGCGGCCGTTCACCGTATCGTTCCCGTCGATCCCGGGGCCAGTGTCACCATAGAATTTGTCATCGCCTCCCGCGCCGGTCAGCATATCATCGCCGCCACCACCGGCCACGCTGGACTGCTCGAAGTTGATGAAGCTCGTCTGGGCCGCGACGTCGAACACATCGCTGGTTGCGGTCAGGATAAGAAACAGACGGTCGAACCCAGTGCCGCCGTCGGCGCTGTCCCCGACATCGGTGTGGTAGAAAGTTACGGTGTCATCGCCGCCGCCGGCGGTCACATGGTCGACGCCTGTATCGCCATCGTTGTCGTCGGCAGAGATCGTGTCATTGCCGGAGCCGGCCGTGATCGTGTCGTTGCCGGCGGCGCCGTAAAGCACATTGTCTCCAGTGCCACCGTCCAGACCGTCGTCGCCGGCGTCGCCAAGGAGACTGTCGTTTCCGTCCCCGCCGTCCAGGCTGTCGTTGCCGTCATCGCCGTGGAAAGTGTCGTTGCCGTCGGCGCCGGTCAACTGATCGTTGCCTGAGCCGCCCAGAACGACATCATCACCGGCTCCGCCGTTGATCATGTCATTGCCGTCGCTCGGGTTATTGCCGAAGTAGTCCGAGTACCCAAAGATCGAATCGTTGCCGTCGCCTCCGGCAAGCGTGTCGCCGCCAAGCCCGCCGTAGATTCGATCGTCGCCGACCCCACCATCGATCCTGTTGTCTCCACTGTGACTCGCAGCCGCACCCCGGTCTCCCGAGAGCTCATCGTTTCCAGCTCCGCCATTGATGACGTTGGAGCCGCCGCCACCTCGGAGGGTATCCGCTGCAGTTGCGCCGATCAGGATCTCGTCGGCGTCCCCACCCTGGATTGTCGCACCGGGGACACGTGTGATCGTGACGAGATGGTCGTTCGTGTCCACGCCATCGCTTGCCGCGTAGTGGAAGCTGTGGGCGCCGGAGCCGGTGGTCTGGTAGGTCACCGGATCGTTGGTGCCGGAGGTGGGGGTGAAGCCGCCCAGCGTACCGCCGACAGCGTTGGAGACAGCGGAGACCTGCAGACTCTTGTTGGCGACCTTGTCGCTGTCGTTGGCGAGCAAGGCCCATTCTGGGATGATGAAGTCGGTTTCGTCGGCTACGTTCGTTAGGACGAGGTCAAACCCCGTCACCGACGAATTGTCGTTGACGTCGGTGACACTGGTCGCGACCGACTTGGTGACGTCGTTCGTGCCGTCGTTGGCATGGATGACGATGTTGTAGGTGTTATCGCCGCCCACGTCCTGCGGGTTCTCGAAATCCGGGGAATTCTTGAACGTGATCTCGCCGGTCGACGAGTTGATCGACAAGAGGTCGTTATCGCCGCCCTTCTCGAGCGAGAAAACCGCAGGCCCGCCGTCCGGATCGTTGACTGTCGCCTGGTAGACCACGTGCGAAGGATCGGAGTTCTCCGACTCCGAGGCGGTTGGGCCCGAGGTGAAGGTTGGGGGCGTGTTCGAGAGGCCGAAGTCACCGGCCGTCAGCTTGTTGAACTGGGCGCCAACCAGGGTCAACGTGTTGCCGGTGCTGAAGGTGAAGACCGTATTGGCGCCCACCTGGCGGCCGAGCGACTGGAGCGCGGCGAAGTCCGACACACCGGTTGCGCTGACGTCGATGTGGTCGCTGCCCTGAAGGAAGTCCTGAACCTTGTCGGTACCGATCGCGTAGACGAACAGGTCGCCGCCGCCGCCGCCCTTCATCGTGTCACTGCCGCCACCGCCGATCAGCTTGTCGGCACCGGCGGAGCCGGTGAGCGTGTCGTTGCCGGCGCCGCCATTGATGCCCGTGATTCCGATCAGCGCCGCCGCCGTAAAGTCCAGCGCATCATTGCCGCCACCGGC
>DATAHD010000277.1:0-10266 GCA_036263395.1 Rhizomicrobium sp.
GCTGGACGAGTTCACGCCGCTCGCCGGCGACCGCTCGTTCGGTGAGGACCGTGCGATCGTTGCGGGGCTCGGTCGCTTCCAGGGGCGCGCGGTGGCAGTCATCGGTCAGGAGCGTGGCAAAGACACGCAATCGCGCCTGAAGCACAATTTCGGCATGGCGATGCCGGAAGGCTATCGCAAGGCGGAGCGCATCTTCGAACTCGCCAATCGATTTGATCTACCGGTGTTGTCGTTCGCCGACACGCAGGGCGCTTATCCCGGCGTTGGCGCGGAAGAGCGCGGGCAGGCTGAAGCCATCGCGCGCTCGACGCAGGCTGGTCTGAATCTCCGCGTGCCGTTCGTATCGGTGATCATCGGTGAAGGCATGAGCGGCGGCGCACTTGGCATCGCGACGGCCAATCGCGTCTATATGCTTGAGCACTCGATCTATGCGGTGATCTCGCCGGAAGGCTGCGCCTCGATCTTGTGGCGCAGTTCGGATCGCGCCCAGGACGCCGCGGCGGCGATGCGGATCACTGCTCAGGACCTGCTCGACCTCAAAGTGATCGACGGGATCGTCCCGGAACCGGAAGGTGGCGCACACCGCTCGCCAGTGGAGGCGATCCAGAACGTCGGCGAGCAGATCGCCAAGGCGCTTGGCGAACTGCTGCAGATGAGCCCGGACGGTTTGCGCGAAGACCGCCGCAAGAAGTACCTCGCCATCGGCCGCGAGTTCGTGAACTAGAGTTTCCGCGCGAACCCCCTTACGTCGTTGACCAGGTCCTCGCCGCGTTCGAGCGCGGCGAAGTGGCCGCCCTCAGCGAAATCCGTCCAGTGGACGATGTTGAGGCTTCGCTCGGCGAGGCTGCGCGGTGGGAAGGGCGAGAGGTCGAACGGGAAGGCTGCGATGCCGACTGGCTTCGTGATCTTCGCTCCCTTCGGCACCGGCTCCATCGATTGAGCTTCTTCGACACGGCCGCGATACATCCATGCAGCGGTGTTGAAGGTCTTGGTTACGAGATAGATCATCACATTCGTAAGCAACTGGTCCTTCGTGTAGATATTCGCGAAGCCTTTGCGGATGTCGGACCAGCCGTGGAATTTCTCCACGATCCAGGCACAGGCGCCGACGGGTGAATCCATCATGCCGTAGGATAGCGTCTGTGGTTTTGTCGTCTGCTCGCGGAAATAAGCGCCTTCGACAGAGAAGCGCTGCGCCGCGATCTTCGCGTGGGCGAGTTCTTCCGGCGTCTCTGGGCGCACGCCGGGCGAGACCCAGCCGAGCATATTCATGTGCACGGCCCGGCAGCCTTTGCCGTCGTAACCCATCCAGCCGCTGACCGCGCTGCCCCAGTCGCCGCCTTGTGCGATGTAGTTGGGCAGTCCGAGAACGTCGGTCATGAGTTTGTCGAAGAGCTTCGCCGTGTAGCGCGGGCCGATCGGGCGCTGCGGTTTCTCGGACCAGCCATAGCCGGGCAAGGATGGCACCACGACGGTGAAGGCGTCTTTCTCATCGCCGCCAAACCGCTCCGGATGGGCCAATGGTTCGATGATGTGCAGAAATTCGAAGATCGAGCCGGGCCAGCCGTGGCTGAGGATGAGCGGCTTCGGCGACGGGCCTGAGCCCTTCTCGATCAGGAAGTGGATGTCGAGATCGTCGACCCTCGCCTTGTATTGCGGAAAACGATTGAAAGCGGCTTCCCACTGGCGCCAGTCATAGTCGCCGATCCAGTAGGCGCAGAGTTCTCGCATGAAATCGAGATTGGCACCGTAGGCCCATGTGCCTTCGAGGCCTTCGCCGCGTGGCATCTCGTGCCAGTCGAAATCGCGAACCCGGCGGTTGATGCGTGCGATCAGCGGCTGCGGGACGTCGATCGTGAAGGGCTCCATGGCGGTGCTCCAATTTCGCTGCCGCGATGATGGCGGCCCAACCGCAAAACAAAAAGGGGACCCGACGGGGTCCCCTTTCCGCAACGCGATGATGCTTCGCTCAGCGCGCGAGTGCGATGAGGTTGGAAGACACCCAGCCTTGAACGCCGAGTTCATCTTTCACTTCCCACATCACGCCGTCCTTGTTGCCCGTCGGGTAGAGCAGGGCACCGGCAGCGATGCGCTTGACCGTCCGGCTGTTCGGATCGGACGTCGCGTGCATGTTCACGACCTGGCTGGTCGTGACAGCTTGCGACGGCGCTTCCGCCGAGGCGTTGTCGGAGAGCAGGCCGAGATCGCCAACCAGCTTCGTGTAGGCGTCGATATACGCCAAAATCACGACCTGACCGATTTCGCTGTTGGTGTAGCTCGACACGCCGAGGCCCGCGCCCCAACCCGGACCGAGCAGGCCGCCGCCGGCGCCCCAACCCACATCCGTCTTGGAGGAGTGCCCCTGTTCCATCGCGAGCTGCTCCGACGTGCGAACGTCGGTGATCGTGAGGACAACGTCAGCCGTCTTCTTGTTGATCGAGATGCCGCTGACGATGGCGCCGGCCATGCCGCCCATCAGACCGCCGAAGATGCCACCGATGTTGGTGCCGCTGGCGTTGTTGTTCTTCGACACGATGTCGGGAACCATGACGTAATCGGCGGCCTTGACCTGGCCCTTACCGATGTTGGAGCCCTGCTGCAGGTCGCCGCTCGATGCCAGCGCGCGTTCCTGCTGGGCAACGTCAAAGCCCTTACCGCGGTCGAGGAGCGTGAAGCAGCCGGACTGCATCACGATGACCTTGATGACGGCTTCCGGTGACGCGAGGCCGAGGCCTTCCCACCATTTGTTCTGCGGCTCGTAGACGGCCAGCGTGCCCTTCTTGCGGGAGCAGTGCGGGATCTCGCCTTGCTTGCGGGCGATCTTGGCATCGACGCTTTCGGCGCGTGCCGGGATGCTGATTGTGCTGACGGCAAACGAAGCCGCGACCACGCCGGACATGGCGCAGCGGAGTGCTTTCGCTAGACGCATTTGAACCCTCTCGATTGGAAGTTTGAAATAAAGCCCCTGAACCCGCCGGAGGGCGGAATGGCACCTTTGCCGCGGCGGATTCTATTCAAACATTGCCAAATCGCAAGGAAGGTCGATCACACCGGATTCACCACCAGCCGCGCCATTTGAACCAGGCGGCCGGCAGGATGAGGGAAAGGGCGGTCAGGCAGATTACGAAGGGATAGCCATGGACCCAGGCGTATTCCGGGATGAAGTGGAAGTTCATGCCGTACCAGCTGGCGATGAATGTGGGCGGAATGCCTACAACCGACACGATGGTCAGCACCTTGAAGATGTCGTTCTGCTCCGTGCTGATAAAGCCGAGCACTGCGTCGAGCAGGAACTGGACTTTATTTGAGACGTGGATTTCGAACTCGGTGAGCGACTGTAGGTCCTGGTGCGCAGTCTTGAGACGGGCGCGCTGCTGCTCCGTGAAGGTCTCGCGGCACTTGTCCATCACGAACGGGATGATGCGCTGCAATCCGAGCATGCTGTCGCGGATGTCGGAGATGCGCTCACCGCAATTGCCGACCGATACGAGAACCTCGCGCAGCGCGCGGTTAGAGCGCGCGATGTTGTGCTGCCGTTCCGTGCCATAGCGGCGGAAGATGCGACGCGAAATCTGGTTCAGTTCGTCCTCGACAAATTCCAGAACATCGGCACCGACATCGACCATCTCCTCGAGCAAGCCAGTGAACGCGCCGGCGCTAGTGTTCGGGTGCTGTTTCTCGAACTGCGCCTTGCAGCCGTCGAACACCCGCAGTTCGGAGAAACGAACGGTCACGAGAATTTTGCTGGTGAGAAGAAAGCCGATGGCGGACGGCATCTCGTCGCGATTGGCGAGCGGCGCGACCGGCATACTGACATAGATGCCGTCGTCGTCGGAGCGCAGACGGCTGGAGGTCTCGATCTCCTGCAACTTTTCGAGTGTTGGGACATCGAGATTGAATTGCTTCTCGACCGCGTCGATTTCCTCCGCGGTGGGATTCATCAGATCGACCCAGATAACGTCCGGGGCCGCGATCTCTTTGTCTTTGGGATAGGTGTGAAGCATCGATACGCCTGAACAGGAATCGGAGAATGGCAGGATAACGCGCGAAAAAGCAAAGAAGCCGCTTACAGGATTGTCACCTTGCCCGGGCGGTTTGCGGCTTATAGCCTCCCAGCCGCTTTGGAGGGGATTTCCATCATGCGTTTGCTGCCTGCACTGCTTTTGGCGGGGTTTTCTTTCATCACAGCGGCACAGGCGCAAGATGTCGTTATCCATGCCGGGCATCTGATCGACGGTGTTTCCAAGACGCCACGGGACAATGTCTCCATCCTGATCCGCAATGACCGCATTGTTTCGGTCGATCCGGGATTCACCACGCCGGAGGGCGCGCAGGTGATCGACCTGTCGAACAAGACCGTGCTGCCGGGGCTGATCGATTGCCATGTCCATATCACCAGCCAGTTCGACGGTGGCAATCCGATTGCCGAAGCGGTGACAAGCACGGCCTATGGCGATGCGGTGAAGTCGACGGCCTATGCGCGGGCGACGCTGCTCGCGGGCTTCACCTCGATCCGCGATGTCGGCGCCGATCCCAATGTGGTGATCGCGCTGCGCGACGCGATTGCCAAGGGCGTCGTCGAAGGCCCGCGCATGTGGGTGGCGGGACCGCCGCTCGGCCCGACGGGCGGGCATGGCGATGCGATGAACGGATTCGATCCGGCGCTGTCGCATCCGGGGTGGAACGACAATCTGGTCGACAGTCCCGATGGCGCGCGGCTGACAGTGCGCACGCTGCGCCGCATGGGTGTCAATCTGATCAAGATCATGCCGAGCGGTGGTGTGCTGTCGATCGGCGACGATCCGAACCAGCAGTTGATGACAGACGATGAGATCAGGGCGGTGGTCGATACGGCGCATTCGCTGGGCCTGAAGGTCGCGGCGCACGCGCATGGCAAGAAGGCGATCGATGCCGCGGTGCGGCTGGGTGTCGATTCCATCGAGCACGGCAGCTATGGCGATCATGAATCGCACGTGCTGATGAAGCAGCACGGCACCTATCTCGTGCCGACACTGCTGGTGGCGAATACTGCGCTGGCGATCGCCAATGCGCATCCGGAGCAGCTCAATCCGTCTTCGGCGCGGAAGGCACAGGAGACGGTGCCGCACATCAAGGGCGCGCTGCTCGATGCCTATCAGACGGGCGTGAAGATCGCGTTCGGGACCGATCAGGGGCTGGCGCCGCACGGCACCAACGCGAAGGAATTTGCCCTGATGGTGGACGCGGGCATGAAGCCGATCGACACGATCATCGCAGCGACCGGCGCGGCAGCGGACCTGATCGGCGACACGGCGGACATAGGTTCGGTGCAGGCCGGGCGCTATGCCGATATCGTGGCCGTGGATGGCAATCCGCTGGCTGATGTCACGACCCTGGAGCATGTCCAGTTCGTGATGAAGGGCGGGGTTATCTACAAGCAGGACGGCCAGATCGTGCCGCGCTGAACGCGCAGCGGCGGGTTAAGTTCCATACACGGAGTGTGACCGCGCGCACTGGGGAAGCGGGCGCTCCGACACCACGTTCCCGCTCGCACCCTGTTCGCGGGGGAGAGTGTCGTGCATTACGTCCGTATTGTTTTCGCCTTTCTTTTGCTGCTGTTCGCGGTGGCGGCACCGCCCAAGGCACTGGCCGACGCCGGCGATGCGCCGGGTTCGAAGGACTATGCCGGCATTGGCCGCTTCGGCGGTAGTGTGATCACCGGCTATCAGGTGAAGGATTTCGACGCCGTCCGCCTGCAGGCGAAAGCGTTCAAGAATGGCAAGCCGGCGGATGCACGGCGGCTTGAAGGGCGCGTGTGGCGGATCGCTTACAAGACCGATCCCGGACCCTCGATCCTCGAGGTGTCGCGCAATTTCGAACTGCAACTCGGCAAGGCCGGGTTCAAGACACTGCTTGCCTGCGATACCGACGCATGCGGCGGCATTCCGTTCACGGAGAGCGTGGACTCGTTGCCAGTGCCGCAGATGTGGGTGGATGGCTTCGACTTCCATTACTTCGCGGCGGTGAAGAGCGAGGGCGGGCGCGAGACCTATGCCACGATCATCACCAGCAAGAACAACGACGAGGTGCACTCGCAACTGACCGTCGTGCAGATCGACAAGATGAACGACAAGATGGTCGATGCCGCGGCGATGGCGAAAGGCCTTGGCGACAAGGGCCACATCGCGCTCTATGGCATCTACTTCGACACCGACAAGACGACGATCAAGCCGCAAAGCCGGCCGACGCTCGACGAGATTGCGAAGCTGCTGAAGGGACAGCCGAAGCTGGCGGTCTACATCGTCGGGCATACCGACAGTCAGGGTGGCTACGACTACAACATGAACCTGTCGCGTGGTCGGGCGCAGGCGGTGGCAGCCGATCTCGTCGCGCACTACGGCATCGACAAGGCGCGGCTGAAGACGGCGGGCGTGGGCTTCCTGGCGCCCCTTGGCTCGAACCAGACGGAGGATGGGCGGGCGCTCAACCGGCGTACGGAACTGGTCACGCCTTAAGCCTCGCCGCCTCTTCATTGCGCCAGCCCCCTGTGCATGATGCATGAGGGGCTGCGCCGTTTTATGGCGCTGGGGGAGAAGATGTGAGCACGGGCGAGGACGCGCGGCCGGCAGGTGCGAGCAGGGCGGCGGTAATCGTCGGGCTGCTGACCGTCGCGGTGTTCATCAACTATATCGACCGCGGCACGCTTGCGACGGCTGCGCCTTTGCTGAAGCGCGATCTGAACCTGAGCAACACGCAGTTCGGTCTGGTGACATCCGCGTTCTTCTGGGCCTACACGCCGGGACAGTTGCTCGCGAGCTGGGTGACGGAGCGGTTCAGCGCTTATCGTGCGCTAGCGGCAGGTTTTGCGATCTGGTCGGTTGCGACCGCGTTGACCGGGTTGGCGAGCGGGTTCGCCTCGCTGATTGCAGTGCGTGTGCTGCTTGGTATCGGAGAGGCGAGCGCATCGCCGAGCGGTGCGAAGCTGGTGGTCGATCACTTGGCACCGACGCAGTTTGGGCTTGCGAGTGGTGTTGTCGGCGCCGGGCTTGCGTTCGGGCCATCGGTTGGGACGCTGCTCGGTGGTTTGCTGATGGCGCAGTACGGCTGGCGCGCGATGTTTGCCGTGTTCGGCGTAGTGGCGCTCATCTGGCTGTGGCCGTGGTTCGTGGCGACGCGTGGCGCACGGCTGGCACCGCAGCAAATCTCGCACGGCCCGGTACCGTCTTATGCCGAGCTGTTATCCCAGCGTGCGTTGTGGGGCGCGGTGTTCGGACAACTGGCGTCGAACTATGCGCTGTATTTCATGCTCGGGTGGCTGCCGCTCTATCTCGTGAATGCGCAGGGATTCTCGGTCGGCGAGATGGCCGGCATCGGCGCGGCGGTGTACGCGATCTATGGCGTGAGCGGGATCGTGTTCGGCTGGCTTGCCGACTATTGGATCGCGCGCGGTGGATCGCTCACCGTGGTGCGCAAGAGCATCGTGGTGGCGGGACATATCGGTCTTGGCCTATGCCTACTTGGTGCGGCGCTGAGTGGGCGCGATGCGGCCGTGTTGTGCCTGCTGGTCTCCGGCGTGTTCTGCGACTGCATCGTGTCGTCGATGCCGGCGATCACGCAGACGCTCGCTGGGCCGCCGGCGGCGGCGAAGTGGACCGCATTTCAGAACATGATGGCGAACATCGCGGGCATCGTCGCGCCGATTGCGACCGGCGTCGTGGTGGATGAGACGGGGTCATTTCTTGTCGCCTTCCTGCTGGCGAGCGGGTCGGCGTTTATCGGCATCATCGGCTGGCTGTTCATCGTCCAGCGGGTCGAACCGGTGACGTGGTCTGGTCAAAATTGTTAGTTGCGCCTGCGCGCCATCCTGCGACGATAGCTTTGTCCTGGGGAGGGCATTTATGTCGGCATCGCAAGAAGCGGTCGCGTCTTCGGCGCCAAGGTGGAACACGACGGCGCTGCTGGTCGGCCTGCTGACGGTTGCGATCCTGATCAACTACGTCGACCGCGGAAACCTCGCGACGGCTTTGCCCCAGATCAAAGACGAACTGCGTCTGGACAACGCGCAACTTGGCTTCCTCACATCGGCGTTCTTCTGGGTCTATACACCGGGCATCCTGCTATCGAGTTGGCTGGCGGACCGGATCAACCCGTACCGCACATTGGCGGTTGGATTTGCCATCTGGTCCCTGGCGACGGCGCTCACAGGATTTGCCGGCGGGTTCGCTTCCATCTTTGCGCTGCGCCTGCTGCTCGGGCTGGGCGAGAGCGCAGCGTTTCCGTGCAGCTCGAAGCTGCTCGCGGAGCATCTACCGCCGCATCAACTGGGTCTAGCGAACGGCTTTCTCATTGCGGGCGTTGCATGGGGGCCGGCGATCGGCACGTTGATCGGCGGCTACCTGATGGCGGCACACGGCTGGCGGGTGATGTTCGTCCTGTTCGGCGTTGTCGCGTTGGTGTGGCTGTGGCCGTGGCTGGCGGTTACGCGAAACGCGCGAGTGCCATCGCAGCACAAAGAGCCGCTACCGCCGCCGTCGTTCGTCGCGATCCTGCGCCTGCGCGCGCTGTGGGGCGCGACCATCGGGCACTTCTCGATCAACTATGTGCTGTACTTCGTGCTGTCGTGGCTGCCGCTCTATCTCGTGAAGGAGCGCGGCTTCACCATCGTCGAAATGGCGCAGCTGGGCGCGCTGGTCTATGGCGTTCAGGGCGCGAGCAACGTGTTCTTTGGCTGGCTTTCGGACCGCCTTGTCGCCTCAGGCCACTCGATCACCCTGGTGCGCAAGTCGACCGTCGTGTTGGGACATGTTGGTGTGGCGGCGAGCCTGATCGGCGCGGTGGTCAGCGGCCCGGCGATGGCGGTCGCGTTCCTGATGCTGAGCGGCTTCTTCTTCGGCACCAACGGATCGTCGCTGTGGTCGATGACACAGACAATCGCCGGCCCGCGTGCAGCAGCGCGCTGGGTGGGCGTGCAAAACTGCCTCGCCAATTTTGCCGGGATCATGGCGCCTATCGTCACCGGCTACATCGTGGATCGCACCGGCTCCTTCGCCGATGCGTTTTTCATCACGAGCGCGATCTCACTCCTCGGCGCGGGAGGCTGGCTGTTCCTCGTCGGCCGGGTCGAACCTGTGCGTTGGGACGCTTAGGACAGCGCGCCGTGGCAGTGTTTGAACTTGCGGCCTGATCCGCAGGGGCAGGGGGCGTTGCGCTGGACCTTGCCCCAGGTGCGCGGGTCGTTGGGGTCGACTGCCACATCGGGGTCGTTGCGCACGCGGAAGCCGGCGACTTCCTGGCCCGTGTCCGCCATCTCGTTCTCGCCGGTGAGCGGGTCGAGGTGGGTGGCGTACATCGGGCGCAGCTGCGGCGGAGCGTACTCCTGACGCTGCTCCTGCTCGACGTTGATCTGCACGTTCATCAACTGGCGGATCGTGTCGAGGCGGAGCTTGGACAGCAGGCCCTCGAACAGGGCGAAGGCTTCGCTCTTGTACTCGTTCAGCGGATCGCGCTGGGCGTAGCCGCGCAGGCCCACGTATTGGCGCAGGTGATCGAGGTTGATGATGTGCTCGCGCCAGTCGGCATCGAGCGTCTGCAGCAGGATCGTCTTTTCGACGTAGCGCATAACCTCGGGGCCGACGTTTGCGGCACGCTCGGCTGCCTTGGCATCGACAGCTTTCTGGATGCGCTCGCGCACTTCCTCGTCGGCGATGCCTTCTTCCTTGGTCCAGTCGAGCACCGGAAGATCAACGCCAAAGACTTTGACGACTTCGGTTTCGAGGCCTTCCGCATCCCACTGTTCGGCATAGGCCCGCTCGGGGATGTGGCGCGACACGAGTTCCTCGACGACCTGCTCGCGATAGTCCGCGATCTCGTCCGACACGTCGTCGGCCGACATGATCTCCTTGCGCTGCTCGAAGATCACCTTGCGCTGATCGTTGAGCACGTTGTCGTACTTCAGGATGTTCTTGCGGATTTCGAAGTTGCGGGCTTCGACCTTCTGCTGCGCTTTTTCGAGCGCCTTATTCACCCACGGATGGGTGATAGCTTCGCCAGGCTCGAGACCAAGACGTTGCAGGACCGAGTCCATGCGGTCCGATCCGAAGATGCGCATCAGATCGTCCTGCAGCGACAGGAAGAACTTGGACGCGCCAGGGTCGCCTTGACGGCCGGAACGGCCGCGCAGCTGGTTGTCGATGCGGCGGCTTTCGTGGCGTTCGGTCCCGACGATGTAGAGGCCGGCGGCGGCCAGCACCTTCGCCTTGTCCGCTGCCACTTCGGCGCGGATTTCCT
>DATAHD010000278.1:0-23579 GCA_036263395.1 Rhizomicrobium sp.
CCGGCCATCAGATTGATAGGAACGCGCTTTCACGCGCCCACGTTCGCTCGCGCAAACCTCCCGCATTGCTTCAACAGCGAGCCTCGCCATCCGCCCCACGTTCATCTCCCCCGTCAGCGGGGAGGTCGTCCTGCGTAGCTCGAAGAGCGAAGCAGGGCGGGTGGGGCCACCGCAAACTCAGAAGGAGGGAGGGGGTGACACAGAAATTTGAAAACGAGTGGTCCAGACAAAGCCGCGACATTCGATTTTTTGAAAAACAAATGTACCGACGAAGGTCATCGGATTTTCAGAACGAATACCCCGAAATTCGAAAGAGCCGCCCGGCGCGAAAGTGAGTTCGAATGCACAAATCGCGAAAAGCGAAGCTGCTTCAAACAGATAAGGGTTCACGCGGAGCCGCGGAGGGCACCGGAGCACACGGCAACAGCGCTCCTCCTCCATTCGTTCGGCACTCTTCGCGCGCCAACCACCCCCGGCAGCATTGAACGCAACCCTTACCACCCGCGCAGAAACCTCCGCGTGAACCATCCCAGGTTCATCACAGAACAGGTGCGCGCCGCGAAAGCCCCCATCATTACAGAACCGTAATACGCTTGGAGGTGGCGACCTCGGGGTGATTCGAACACCCGGCCTGCGGTTTAGGAAACCGCTGCTCTATCCGGCTGAGCTACGAGGTCAAAATACGATGTCAACATTTGAAGAGATGCGGATCGCGCACCGCAACTCGATCCGTTGGTATCCTTTTTTACAGAAGGTCTCAACGCGACGCACAACAACGCAGCAATAAGGTTGTCTTGCATGCATGCGCAGGGTCACAAGATGTCTGCCGCATGTGCGTAATTCCGATGGCTGGAAGTTCCTTCGCAGTATTTTGAATTTCCGTATCGAGAATTTGATTTGACGGCTTGCAGACGCCGCAGCGGCGGGAGCAAGCTTCATCCTTGGCGGGTGGGGTGGCCACTCCGCTACAAAACACATCGGGGTATTTTCACATGATCAGACACCTGAAGACCGCGCTCTGCGGCGCGTCTTTGCTTGCTTGCGCTGCAATGCCGGCAATGACCGCAGACGCGGCTCCGACGAGGACGTACAACGATCTGCAGATCATGGCGGCGACGCCGGCATCGCGCAGCGTGTCGTTCGACGTCTTCCTGCCGCTCCGCAACACAGCCGGGCTGGATGCGCTGCTGGCCGCACAGCAGGACAAGAAGTCGCCGCAGTACCACAAGTGGCTGACGCCGGCGCAGTTCAAGGCACAGTTCGGCCCAACCCGCGCCACCTTCGCCAAGGTGATCGCATCGCTCCGCGCCCGTGGCTTTACGGTCACGGAAAACACACGCAGCGTCCGCGCCACTGGCTCGGCAGGTGCGTTCAACACCAACTTCGGAACGCAGTTGGTAATGGCCAAGACGGCGCGTGCGGGTGACGTTCAGCACGTCGTCTCGACGGCGGCCCTGAAGATGCCGGCCGAACTTGCGGCCGTGAATGCGCAAATCTACAGCTTTGCACCGCACGTCTCGCATCCGTACTCGACGCGCGTCGGCAGCGTTTCCGGTAGCCACACGCCGAAAGCCTCCGACACCGACAATCGCTACAGCGACACGGGGCCGTACTGGTACACCGATCTGAAGCAGGCCTATGAGTATCCGTCGGCCAAGGCGAAAGCCCAGGTCGGCGAGACGAGCCAAAAGCTCGACGGTCGCGGCGCCATTATCGCTGCGATGATGGCGAGCGACGTTCTGGACAGCGACATCCAGGCGATGTTCGACCACGAGCACTGGACCGACGTGACGGGCAAGCCGGCGCCGAAGCTGGCCGCGCGCATCAACATCTTCGGTGGCGCACCGTTCGACATCAACGCGGGCGTCTCGTTCGAATCCGCGCTGGATATCCAGCAGGAACTGGGCGGCGCACCGGGTGCAGCAGTTGTGCTGTACAACATCCCGGACCTCAGCGACGGCAGCGTGTTCGCGGGTTATGTAACGATGCTCGACCAGAACATCGTCGATGTGATGAGCCTCTCGTTCGGCCTCTGCGAAGCCTACTACACGCCGGAGTACAACGGCGGCGTCAACTATCGCGGTGAGCTGAAAGCGCAGAACGAACTGTTCAAAGAAGCGAACGCACAGGGCATCACCGTCCTGGCAAGTTCGGGCGACCATGCCGGTAAAGAGTGCATCGGTCTCGCCTACTTCAACACGGGCAGCGGCCAGTATGTGACGGGCGTTTCCAACCCGGCGGCCGACCCGAACGTCGTCGCTGTTGGCGGCACGAATCTCGTGACGCGGAATACCCCCGGCTCCCTCGGGTCCGGTTATGTCGGCGAGAACGCGTGGGCTGATCCGGAAATCCGCCAAGACCCCTATGGCACCGGCGGCAGCGCCAAGGGTGCGTTCTGGGGCGCAGGCGGCGGCTACAGCCATATCTTCAAGAAGCCGGCGATCCAGAACCTCGTCAACACCGGCTCGGACACGTGGCGTGCGATCCCGGATATCGGTATGCAGGTTGGCGGGTGCCCGGGTGGTACGTCCAAGCTGAATGCGAACGGCGATTGCGACGGTGGTAACCGCGAAGACAACGGCAGCGGCAACACGCAGCGTAGCGCCGCGGTCGTTTCGTTCGGCGTCGGTCAGGGCGGTGGCAACTACGGCGTGATCGGCACCAGCGTGTCGTCGCCGGAATTCGCCGGCGTCGTTGCGCACCTGGTTCAGTTGCACGGCCGTCAGGGCGACCTGAAGCCGTACATCTATGGCCTCGCTGCCCAGCAGGCGAACGGCGTGGTTTCGGACATCTACCACACCAACATCCCTGGCTTTAACGGCGTGCAGGACACCAACCTGAACCCGGCCTACAGCCTATCGACGGGTGTGGGCACGCCGCGGGTCGTGAACTTCCTCGGCCTGCCGGACATGGAGAAGGCCGGCAAGCCGCAGAGCAAGTCGAACCCGTAATAGGGTTTGCCTATCGCTTACGGAAAAGGCCGGGCAACGCCCGGCCTTTTTTGTTGAGAATCACGCGTGGTATTCGGAACGGGAATCTGGGGCCAAGTCCGAGGGCCGGTCCTCAAGCCCTTGATATGACGGTGCTTCGCGCTCGCTTGACCCCAAACGGCATAAACCCCATATAACTCATGTAGTTACGGGCTGAACGATGCTTACCCAGAAGGCGCGCTACGCGGTCCACGCTCTGATCGTGCTGGCCGAGCATGACAGCGAGGAGCCGCTGATGATCGCGGACATCGCCGAGAAGGCGCGCGTGCCGCGGAAGTTCCTCGAGCAGATTCTGCTCGAACTGAAAAAACGCGCGATCGTGCGCAGCGTGCGTGGCCGCTCCGGCGGCTATCTCCTCGGCCGCGAGCCGGAAGAGATCACCTTCGCCGACATCCTGCGCGTGATCGACGGTCCGATCGCACTCAGTCCCTGCGCCAGCGTCACTGCCTATACCAAGTGCAACGACTGTTTCGACGAAAAGACCTGCGCCATCCGCAAAGTCCTGCTCGACGCACGCGACGCCACCGCATCGGTCCTCGAGTCGCGCACCCTCGCCTCCATGCTGACGAGCATCAAACGCAAGGCGAAGGCGCGCTAAGCCTCCGCCGTTTCTCTGTCCATCCGGCTCTGACAACGCTGCCTCTGCAAGGCGGCGTTAACCGGGTTTTGTGAGCAATTTCACAGTCCAAACTCGAGGTTCCTTATATTTCACATAAACTCGATTGACTCTGTCGTGTTTATCGGCGATGCATAGTCAGGGCGGAGCCCAAACACGGTTTCTTTCGAGGGGTACACATGTCTGTTTCCAAGCGCATCGGCGCGTTGCTTCTGAGCGGCGCCGCATTCGGCGTGTTCGCAACATCGGCCCATGCCGCGGCACCGTCGGCATCGACCGACCAGATCGCGCAGCGCCTTGCCGACCTGCAGCAGCAGATCGACGACCTGAACAACACGATGGCGGATCTCAAGCGCGGCCAGTCGGCACAATATGCCGACGTCCAGAACCAGCGCGCGGGCGATATCCAGTTCTCGTTCAAGAACGGCCGCTTCACGGCGAAGAGCGCCGACGGCGACTTCAGCCTCGCAACGCGCGTCCTCGTGCAGTTCGATGCCGCTTACTACAACCAGGACTTCATCCCGGGCAGCGGCGTGACGCCGGCCAACACGGACTTCAGCAGCGGCGGCAACTTCCGCCGTGCGCGCCTCGGCGTCTCCGGTACGCTGTTCGGCAACTGGTCATACGAGTTCATGTACGACCTCGGCGGCTCGGGTGTTGAAGCCTCGACCGTGTCGAGCGCTTACGTCCAGTACGACGGTCTTGGCCAGGTGCATCTGCGCCTCGGCGCCTTCCCGCCGCCGGAGAGCTTCGACGACTCGACCTCTGCGTCCGATCTGTTGTTCCTCGAGCGCGCGCAGCCGGCCGATCTGGGCCGCAGCATTGCCGGCTCCGACGGCCGCAACGGCGCCGAAGTCTTTGCCTATGACGACAACTACTTCGCCGCCGTCACCTACACCGCCGGTCTGACGGGCGATGCAGCGACGTTTGACGAGCAGCAGGCCGTCGTGGCGCGCGGCGCGTATCGCTTCAACCTCGGCCAGGACATCAACCTCGCCTTCGGTGCCGACACGACCTACACGACGAAGATGGCAGACAGCATCGCCGGTGCCGGCTCGCCACATCTGCTCCAGCTGCGCGAGCGTCCCGAACTCAACGTCGACAGCCAGAACAAA
The DNA here is from genome assembly GCA_036263395.1 of Rhizomicrobium sp. Taxonomy (GTDB): domain Bacteria; phylum Pseudomonadota; class Alphaproteobacteria; order Micropepsales; family Micropepsaceae; genus Rhizomicrobium. The sequence goes on from DATAHD010000278.1 coordinate 4,722, forward strand.
CGCCTGATCGACACCGGTGCGATTGATGCCAGCCATTACTGGGAATGGGGCCTGGAGACGGCCGGCAACTACCAGAACTTCTATGGCCAGGGCGGCTACTTCCACTACGACGTAACGCGCCGCAACAGCCTGCTCACCGATCCGGATTTCAGCGGCTGGTATGCGCAGGCGAGCTGGGTCATCACCGGCGAAGCCAAGCAGTACAAGCCGGAGCGCGGCGCCTATGGCAGCCCGGTGCCGGTGACGGCATTCGGCAAGGGCGGCGTGGGCGCGTGGGAACTCGCGGTGCGCTACAGCGACCTCAATCTCAACTTCCACGAAGGCGCGGCTCTGACGCCGGTTGCAGCGGACGGTATCCGCGGCGGCGAGCAGAAGATCTGGACCGCCGGCGTCAACTGGTATCCGAACAGCGCCATCCGCTTCGTGCTCGATTATCAGCACACGGACGTTACGCGCCTGAACGCCCTCGGCGGCAGCCTGAACGCGAAGCTGGACGCCGTCTCGCTGCGCACGCAGCTGGCGCTCTGATCCGAACCGAAATCATCTGAGGATTTTCTCATGAAGAAATTGATTGCCGCCATCGCCGCTTCGGCGCTGTTGCTGAGTGCAACGGCGGAAGCGGCTGGTGTGACCCTGCTCAACGTCAGCTACGACCCGACGCGCGAACTGTACAAGGCAGAGAACGCCGCGTTCATCGCGCAGTGGAAGCAGAAGACCGGCCAGGACCTCACCATCAACCAGAGCCATGGCGGTTCGGGCAAGCAGGCCCGCAGCGTGATCGACGGCCTGGATGCCGACGTGGTGACGCTGGCCCTCGCATATGACGTCGACTCGATCTCCAAGATCGCGCATCTGATGCCGGCGAACTGGCAGACCAAGCTGCCGAACAACAGCGCGCCGTACACCTCGACGATCGTGTTCCTGGTCCGCAAGGGCAATCCCTGGAAGATCAAGGACTGGAACGATCTCTTGAAGCCGGGCGTGCAGGTGGTGACGCCGAACCCGAAGACCTCGGGCGGTGCGCGCTGGGCCTATCTCGCGGCGTGGGCCTATGCCCAGAAGGCGGCGGGCGGCGACCCGGCGGCCGGCAAGGCGTTCGTGCAGAAGCTCTATCGCCAGGTGCCGGTGCTCGACACCGGTGCGCGCGGCTCGACGACGACGTTCACCGAGCGTGGCATCGGCGACGTGCTGCTGTCGTGGGAAAACGAAGCCTATCTCGCGCTCGATGAACTCGGCGCCGACAAGTATCAGATCGTCTATCCGTCGGTCTCGATCCTTGCCGAGCCGTCCGTCGCGGTGGTCGAGAAGAACACCGAGCGTCACAAGACGACCGATGTGGCGACGGCCTATCTCCAGTTCCTCTACACCAAGCAGGGCCAGGAGATCGCGGCGAAGAACTACTATCGCCCGCGCGATCCGGCGGTGGCTGCGGCGTTCGCCAGCAAATTCCCCAAGATCACTCTCGACACGATCGAAGACTTCGGCGGCTGGGATAAGGCGCAGAAGACGCACTTCGCCGACGGCGGCGTGTTCGACCAGATCTACAAGCCGGGGAACTGAGCAACATGAATGCGATTGCCGTTCAGGCCAGACCGCGCCTGCGAAGCTCCTGGCGTCCCCGAAGCGTGCTCCCTGGCTTCAGGCTCTCCTTTGGTTTCACGCTGTTCTACCTGACGGCAATCGTACTTATTCCGCTGACCGCGCTGATCATAAAGCCGTGGTCGATGGGATGGAGCGGCTTCGTCACCGCCGTGACCGAGCCACGCGTACTGCATGCGCTACAGCTCTCGTTCAGCACCGCGGCCATCGCCGCGGTGTTCAACATTGTGTTCGGCCTGATCCTCACCTGGGCGCTGGTGCGCTACCGCTTTCCGGGCAAGCGGTTGATCGACGGTCTGGTCGACCTGCCCTTCGCACTGCCGACCGCGGTGGCCGGTATCGCGCTTTGCACCATCTATGCGCAGAACGGCGTGATCGGTGCGCCGCTCGCCTCGCTCGGCATCAAGATCGCCTACACGCCGGCCGGTATCGTCATCGCACTCGTCTTCATCGGCATGCCGTTCATGGTGCGCACGTTGCAGCCGGTGCTCGCCGAACTCGCCGCCGATGCGGAGGAAGCTGCCGCAACGCTTGGCGCGACGCGCTTTCAGACGCTAACCCGCGTGATCCTGCCGACGCTGATGCCGACGATCCTGACCGGCGGTGCGATGGCCTTTGCCCGCGCCATCGGTGAATACGGCTCGGTCATCTTCATCGCCGGCAACCTGCCGATGATCTCGGAGATCGCACCGCTGCTCATCGTCATCAAACTGGAGCAGTTCGATTACGCCGGCGCAGCAGCCATCGGCGCCGTGATGCTCGGCATCTCCTTCTTCCTTCTCTTCGCCCTCAACGGGCTCCAAGCCTGGACGAGCGCCCGCCGATGAGCACGCCAGAAACCGTCACCCGTCCGCGCCGCTACCGCGCGCCGACCGAAGATCATCCGGCGGTGAAAATCGCCGTCATCCTGGTCGCGATCACCTTCGTGGTCCTGTTCCTGCTGCTGCCGCTGCTGACGGTGTTTGCCGAGGCCCTGCGTAAGGGTTTGCCGGCGGCCATCGAAGCCCTGCAGGAACCGGATGCGATCTCCGCCATCAAGCTCACGCTCATCACCGCCGCCATCGCGGTGCCGATGAACCTGATCTTCGGCCTTGCCGCCGCGTGGTCGATCGCCAAGTTCGACTTTCCGGGCAAGAGCTTCCTCATCACCCTGATCGACCTGCCCTTCTCCGTCTCGCCAGTGGTCGCCGGTCTCGTCTACGTGATGATCTTCGGCCTGCAGGGCTGGTTCGGCGAAACGCTGCGCGACTGGGACATCAAGATCATCTTCGCCCTGCCCGGCATCGTGCTGGCGACGATCTTCGTGACCTTTCCCTTCATCGCCCGCGAACTGATCCCGCTGATGGTGGATCAGGGCCGCGATGAGGAAGAAGCCGCAATCTCGCTCGGCGCCTCCGGCTTCGCGACGTTCATGCGCGTGACCCTGCCCAACATCAAATGGGGCCTGCTCTACGGCGTGCTGCTGTGCAACGCCCGCGCGATGGGTGAGTTCGGCGCGGTGTCCGTCGTGTCCGGCCTGATCCGCGGCATGACCAACACGATGCCGCTGCACGTCGAGGTTCTCTACAACGACTATCAGTATGTCGGCGCCTTCGCGGTGTCGTCCGTACTCGCGCTGCTGGCGCTCGTCACCCTTGTCTTCAAATCCCTGCTCGAGTGGCGCTTCGCCGGCGAGCTTGCTGCCTCACACCGGCACTAGGAGCTCATTATGCCTCTCGTTATTGAATCGGTCGCGAAAGAGTACGGCAAGTATCCCGCGCTGAAGGGCGTCAGCCTGACGGTGCCGACCGGCACCTTCCTCGCGATGCTCGGCCCGTCGGGCTCCGGCAAGACCACGTTGCTGCGCATCCTCGGCGGCCTGGAGTTCGCCGATCTCGGACACGTCACGTTCGAAGGCCAGGACTGGCTCAGCCTGCCGACGCGCGATCGCAAGGCCGGCTTCGTGTTCCAGCACTACGCGCTCTTCAAGCACATGACCGTCGCCAAGAACATTGCGTTCGGTCTGGAGATCCGCCCGCGCGCCACGCGCCCGCCCAAGGCGGAGATCGCGCGCCGCGTCGAAGAGCTGCTGAACCTCGTGCAGCTCGACGGCCTCGGCGGCCGCTATCCGAGCCAGCTTTCCGGCGGTCAGCGTCAGCGCGTCGCCATGGCCCGCGCCATCGCGATCGAACCGAAGATGCTGCTGCTCGACGAGCCGTTCGGCGCGCTCGACGCGAAGGTGCGCAAGGATCTGCGCGTGTGGCTGCGTTCGCTGCATGAGCGCATGGGCATCACGACGATCTTCGTGACGCACGACCAGGACGAAGCGCTCGAACTCGCCGACATGGTCGCGGTGCTCAACCTCGGTAACATCGAACAAATCGATACGCCGGAGAATCTCCGCACCAAGCCGGCGACGCCGTTCGTGGCCGACTTCCTCGGCTCCAACCTGCGTCCGGCAAACATCACGCCGCTGCGCACGGCGCGCTCGTAAACAGTTCCGGGAACCGCAAAGTAAATTTTCGCTTTCGGTTCCCGCTTCGACTCAGGGTTCCCGCGTTTGAGTATCGTACGGAGAGAGATATCTCGCCTCCGGCAGAGAAACTCACTCGGAGGAATCCTATGAATACGCGAAATCTACTTCTTTCCACGGCGCTTCTGGGCGCGATGGCACTTGCCGTTCCGGCATCGGCCGGTCCGCTCGGTACCGCTGGCGGTGTCGCCGGTGGCGTGACGGGCGGCGTTGGCGGTGGCATCGGTGCAACCGGCGCCGGCAACATGACCGGCTCGGCGATGGGCAACACGGCCCGCGGTACCGCGAACGGCACAACGGCGGTGAGCCCGACAGCCGGCACCGCCAGCACGTCAGCCAATGCGAACGGCAGCGTCGATGCGACCGGCGCGACCAACGCAGTTGAAGGCACGGCGAACACCGCGTCCGATACGGCGAACAACACCGAAGCGACAGCGGAGAACAAGGCTGCGGACACGAGCAACCGCATGCGCTCGACCGCGAGCAATGCATCGGAGAAGGCCGAGACCGCTGCGCTGAACGCGCGCCAGACAGGCCAGAGCGAACTGTCCACGCAGCGCTCCAACCTCAGCAACACGTCGATGACGACGACCGGCAAGGCGCGTCACGCCAAGAAGAACCTGATGAACACATCGGCCTCGGGTTCGGCGACGGCGCAGGGCAATGCCACCGCCAACGGCATGGTCGACTCGCCGGAGCCAAGCATGAAGCCCAACCCACCAACCAAGGGCAGCGAGACGTCGTCGACCTCGACGTCCGAGCAGCCGCACTAACGACATCGCTCCGGCATACGGAGTGAGGCAGAAAGAGCCGGGTCACTGTGCCCGGCTCTTTTTCTATTTGGCGATCAGACCCGACGGCAGATCGGCTGCCCAGGGAAAGACGATCTCGCGATCGGGGCGCACGCGTTTGCCGCTCTTGCCGGGGTAACGGAAACTGTCGAGCAGATCGCGCAGGATGTTGAGCCGCGCGATCTTCTTCACATCGGCGCGCACGACATGCCACGGCGCCGCCGGATGGCTGGTGTGGCGGAACATGGCATCGCGCGCCTTGGAATAGTCGGACCACTTCTTCTGCGCCGCTTCGTCGATCGGCGAGATCTTCCAGCGCTTCAAGGGATCGTCGCGGCGCTCTTCCAGCCGCTCCTTCTGCTCCTTGCGGTCGATGTCGAGATAGTATTTGCGCAGCGCGAGACCGTCATGGACGAGCGTTTCCTCGAACGGCACGACGGCGCGAAAGAACTCGCGCACCTGATCATGGCTGCAAAAGCCCATCACACGCTCGACACCGGCGCGATTGTACCAGGAGCGGTTGAAGATCGTGAACTCGCCGCCGGCCGGCAGATGCGGGATGAAGCGCTGGAAATACCACTCGCTGTTCTCGCGTTCGGTCGGCTTGCTCGGCGCATAGACCATCGTCTCGCGCGGGCTCATGTGTTCGGTGAGCCGCTTGATGGTGCCGTCCTTGCCAGCCGCATCGCGCCCTTCGATAATCACGAGCACGCGCGCGTTGGTCGCAATCAGGTGCCGCTGCAGCTTGACGAGCTCGATCTGGAGTTCGCGGAGGTCTTCTTCGTACTGCTTGTCGCCGATGCTGTCGTCGCTGAGTTTGTGTTTGGACATGATGGGCCTATCTGTTTGCCCTCTCATACCACACGGTTGTCATCCCGGCCGAACGGAGTGTAGCGCAGTGAGAGCCGGGACCCATTCCCCCGCAAGCTCCGGACGTCCGAAGCGTTGGCACAGTGGGTCCCGGCTCTCCGTTCCGCTGCGCTCCACTGCGGCCGGGATGACAACCTATTTTGGGGAGAGAGAATTAAATGCGCCCCGTAATCGACAGGACGGTTTTGCCGTTGCTGGTCGTGCGGTTCGCCGACACACCGAACACCTGACCCAAACGCGCATCCGACAGCGCCTCATCCGGCACGCCTTGCGCCACCACGGCTCCGCGGTGAACCACCACGATCTCGTCGCAATAGCGCGCCGCGAGCGAGAGGTCGTGCAGGGTGACGCCAACGGCGGTGCCGCGGGCGGCTTCGTCGCGCAGCAGCTCCATCAACCGTATTTGATGCGCCGGATCGAGATGCGCTGCCGGCTCGTCGGCGAGCAGGATCGGCGCGGCGGTTGCGAGGGCACGCGCGAGAAGCACGCGGGCGCGTTCACCCGAGGAGAGTTCGTCGATCGAGCGCTCAGCAAACGCGCTCGCATCGCAGCGGGCGAGCGCTTCATCGACGATCGCGGCATCCGCGTCGGTGAGCGACGCAAACGCGGCGCGATGCGGCAGGCGACCGAGTGCGGCGAGGCGGCGGGCGGTGATCGGCCAGTGCGCCTCTGCGCCCTGCGCGAGATAGGCGATGCTGCGCGCGAGGCCCTCGCGCGACCACGACGCCAGCGGATTGTCGAGCACCGTGACAGTGCCGGCGGTCAGCGGCAGCAGGCCGAGCGCGACGCGGAACAGCGTCGTCTTGCCCGCACCGTTCGGCCCGACGATGCCGGTCACCCTGCCTTGGCTGAGCTGCGCCGAGGCGCGATCGAGCACGGCGCGGTTGCCATAACCGGCGCTGACGGAATCGAAGCGAAGCGCGGCGCTCATGCGTCCCTCCGCATCGACAAGATCAGCCAGATAAAGAACGGTGCGCCGAGCATCGCGGTGAGAACACCGAGCAGAAGCTGACCATCCGGCGCGATCACTCGCACCGCAATGTCCGCCGCCGCAACCAGCGCGCCGCCACCGATGGCAGACGGCAAAAGCAGACGCGACGGCTCATAGCCATAAAACCGCCGCAGCAGATGCGGCACCACAAGCCCAACAAAACTCACCGCCCCCGCCGCCGCCGTCGCCGCACCGGTCGCCAGCGCCACGCCGATCACCACACGTCCGCGCACGCTGTTCACGTCGACACCCAGCGTATGCGCCGTCTCTTCGCCCAGCGTCAGCGCATCCAGCCCGCGTCCCGTCGTCAGCAACAACGCCGTGCCGATGCTCACAAGCGGCACCGCGAACACCAGATCGGTGAGCGTGCGATCCTTCAGCGAGCCCATCATCCAAAGCACCATCTCGCTCATCGCGTAAGGATTGGGCGCCAGCGACAACGCCAGCGCGGTCAGCGACGTCGCCAGACTCGCGATCGCAACACCCGCCAGCACCAGCGCCATCACGCCCACGCCGCGGCGCGACATCGCGAATAAAATGAGCGCCGTCGCCAGCGCGCCGACAATCGCGAACGTCGGCAACAAAATCGGAAACAGCGCCGCCAATCCAAAATACTGCGCGATGATCGCCCCAAATCCCGCCGACGACGTCACGCCGGTGACACCGGGCTCGGCGAGCGGATTGCGGAACAACCCCTGCAGCGCCGCGCCACTGACACCAAGCGCGCCACCCACAAACAGCGCAAGGATCGCCCGCGGCAGACGGATCTCGCGCGCAATGATCCCCGCCGCGCCATCGCCGCTGAACAGACCCGCAAGAAGATCGCCCGCGCGGATGTCCGATGGTCCGATGAAAAACGACAGCGTGGCAAAAAACACCGCAAGCAATCCAAGCGCCAACGTCATCGGCAACACGCGCATCGCCAATCGTGGCGGAGCGATCGATGCCGATCCTGTTGTGCTGATGCTCACTCGACCTCCGCGTGCTTGCCGCCCGCGGGATCAACCGCTCCTCGGGCCAACCCCGGCCCTTGGGTGAACGACACGCGCGGGAGGTCTCCTGGCTTGCGGCTTCAAGCGCGTCCGCCTTCCCGGTTCCCCAGTGGCATTCGGAAAGCGCTCTGTCCCATTCGGGACGCCGCCTACAGTTGCGGGGGCAGCTGCGGTTTTGGCCGCATTCCCTGAACCGTCGCGTTGAGCAGCAGTCTTATTTTGCCGGAGCCTGCTTCGCAAGCGCGCGGGTTTTCCGCGCCAGATCGGCGAAGGTCACCGCCGTCTGCGCCGACCACGGCCCGGGGCACAGCAATGGATTGGTGTTCGCCCACTCGACATGGGTGTGGCGCAGCGCCCGCAGCGCCGGATGATGCAGAATAAGATCGGCCCGCGAGCGTTGCGCCCCCGGTTGCCCCGCGAGGATCAACAGTTCCGGTGCCGAGGCCACAATCGCCTCGATCGGCACGGTGCCAAGCCGCGTCGGCTTCAACGTCGGCGCCGCATTGGCGAGACCGCTGCGCCGCATCAACTCTTCCGTAACACCGCCGCCGGTGGCGTACCCGTTCGGCTCATAGATCAGCGCCCGCACCCGCGGATGCGGCGCACGTTTCGCCGCGGTGGCAATGTCGCGGTCCATCTGCGCGAGCAGCGCAGCCGCTTTCGCCCGCGCCTGCAACCGTTCGCCCAGCATCGCCGTCACCTTCCGCACATCGGCCAGCGTTGCCGCAAACGGCACCTCTAACAACGGAATGTGCGCCCGCTCCAGATGCTCCCGCACCCGCGCATTCGTCACGGCGTCCAGCACGACGAGATCGGGATTCAGCGCCAGCACCTCCTCCGTCGTCTGGCGAATACGACGCAGGCCACCAACCTGATCGGCAATCGTGGAGACAATCGGGTTCTTGTCACCCGCGAGAAACGACAGCGCCGCGATGTTTGCGCGCGGCACAAGGCGGAAAACATACTCGTCGGTGCAAAGGTTTATCGACACCACGCGGTGCGGTTCAGCCGTCGCCGGCCGCACCGCTAGTATCGCGGCGGCCAGAAACAATACATGCCAGCCATGCTTCAATTGCATATTGCTGCCTTAGAAACCCTGACCCACCTGAGACCGATCACGGAGGGAACCGATGCGCTACCAAACGGCTTTGCTTGCCTTTACCGCTCTTGCCACGATTTCGCCCGCGCTTGCGAGTCCCGACGCCGACACCATCCTGAGGGCGAACCATGCCGCGACCGGCAACGTGCCGGCCGGCAAACCGGTCCTCACCGCCAGCTACAAGTTCGCCGGTCAGGGCCTCACCGGCACCACGCAATCGCTGATCGACACGCGCGACGGCCGCTTCGTCGACAGCTTCGCCATCGGTCCGCTCACCGGCGCGAACGGCTATGACGGCACGCGTGCCTGGCAGAAGGATCAAAGCGGCACCGTCACGACGCAGAACGGCGGCGAAGCCGCACCGCTCGCCGTCAACGAAGCGTACCGGCGTGGCAATCTGTGGTGGACCGCCGATCACGCCGGCGCCAGCGTGAAGGCCGATCCGCAGGCGAGCGCCGATGGTGCGACCTATGACGTCCTCACCGTCACACCGAAGGGCGGCAAGGCGTTCGACGCGTGGTTCGACAGCAAGACACACCTACTCGCCCGTATCGTCGAGGTGCAGGGCACCGTGCCAACCACCACCACGCTCACCGGCTACAGCGCCGTCGATGGCGTGATGCTGGCGCACAAGCAAGTGCAGAACACCGGCGACGTGAAGTTCGATCAGTCGATGACGATGGCCGACGCGTCCTATGCCGCCGCCGGCGACCCCGCGCAGTTCGCGATGCCCGCCAGCACCGGCAACGATTTCCAGATCGCGGGCGGCGCGAAGGAAGCGACCTTCCCGTTCCAGCTCGTCAACAACCACATCTATGCCGACGTGAAGATCAACGGCAAAGGTCCGTACACTTTCATCTTCGACACCGGCGGCGTGAACGTGGTGACGCCGCCGATCGTGAAGGCGCTGAGCATCCCCGTCGAAGGCAAGTCGGAAGCCCGCGGCGGCGGCGAAGGCACGATGGAGATGCAGTTCGCCAAGGTCGCCTCGATCGATGTCGGTGGCGCGGTGATCAAGGATCAGGTCTTCGCCTCCATCCCGCTCGACAGCTTCGCGCACATCGAAGGCCGCGACATGCCCGGCATGGTCGGCTTCGAAACCTTCCGCCGTTTCGTCACGCGCATCGACTACGGCAACCGCACCATTACGCTGATCGACCCGAAGGCGTTCGATCCGAAAGACGCCGGCACTGCGGTGCCGATCGTGTTCGACGGCAACATTCCGGAAGCCGAGGGCACCTACAACGGCATCACCGGCAAATACATGATCGACACCGGCGCGCGCCATGCGCTGGTGATGACGAGCCCGTTCTCGGAGAAGAACAACCTGCGCGCTGGCGCCACAAAGGGCGTCGAAAGCGTCACCGGCTGGGGCGTTGGTGGACCGACGCGCAGCTACGTCTTCCGCGGCGGCGAACTGAAAATCGGCACCGTCACCGTGCCGGGCTCCATCACCCAGCTCTCCACCGACAATAAGGGCGCGATGGCCAGCGCCGATCTCGCCGGCAACATCGGCGGCGGCGTGCTGAAACAGTTCGTCATCACCTTCGATTATGGTCACGACGTGATGTATCTGAAGCCGGTCGCGGGCAAGGTCGATGATCTCAACACGTTCGACCGAGCCGGCATGTGGATCAACAAGGACAACGGCAACCTGACCGTGGTCGACATCACCGCCGGCGCCCCGGCCGCTGCCGCGGGCCTGAAGAAGGACGACATCGTCACCGCCGTCGACGGCAAACCGGCGGCCGGCATCGCCCTCCCCGACCTCCGCTACCGCCTGCGCAACGACGCACCGGGCAGCGTCGTCACCTTCACGGTGAAACGTGGCAATGCCAGCGAAGATGTTAAGGTCACCCTGCGCGATCTGATTTGAGCGGGGTGGTCATGGCGGACGAAGCGGGCGAGCGCCCGTCCCTCTTCCTGCGGGTGCTGCGGCACTGGCTGGTCCGCTTCATCATCATGTTCGTGGTCATGACGGCGCTCTATGCCGCCAGCCAAATCCCGCTCTCGCTGGCGCGCAGTTCGCTGCTGGAAGGCCGCGAGTGGATGGTCGTGATCTGGGAGCTCATTCCGATCCCCATTCTTCTCGGTGTCTATGCCCTGCTGGTGCGCGGCCTCGAGCAGCGGTCGGCCGACGAGATCGTGTTGCCCCGCGCGCCCGGCGGTCTGGTGATCGGAACCGCCGTCGGCTTTGCGCTGTTCAGTGCCGTCATGGCTGTGCTCGTCCTCACCCGCCACGGCACGGTGCGCGTGCCGCCTGTCATCATCGTCCCCTATATCGGCCTCGCGCTCTCCATCGTCTCCGGCGTGGCGGAGGAGCTGATCTTTCGCGGTGCGATGTTCCGCATCGTCGAAGACCGCTTCGGCACACTCACCGGTCTGCTCGTCTCGGCGGGGTTCTTCGGCCTCGTCCATATCGGCAATCCCGGCGCCACGGTCATCAGCTCCATCGCCATCGCGCTGGAGGCGGGCCTGCTCCTCGGCCTCGCCTACACCGCGACGCGCGCGTTGTGGCTGCCCATCGGCCTGCACTTCGCGTGGAATTTCACCGAGGGCGGCGTCTTCGGCACCGAAGTCTCCGGCGGCGAGATTCCTGGCATGCTGAAAACCACCCTCACCGGCCCCGATTTCATGACCGGCGGCAGCTTCGGCCCGGAGGCATCGATCGTCGCCGTCGTCGTCTGCATGAGCGCCGCCGCAATCTTCCTGGCCATCACATTGATGCGCGGCGAATGGAAAGACTTCACGCCCCGCACCGCCCCGAGGGAATGACAAAAACCCGCGTCCGGCCTACAAAAGCGGCGAATCCCACGGATGCCACGCCATGCCGATCTATCGCGCCCCGGTCGACGATTACCGCTTTGTCCTGCATGAGTTTCTCGAACTCGAGAAGCAGCGCGACCTCCCCGGTTTCGAGGACCTGAGCGCCGATCTGGTCGACGACATCCTGACCAACGCCGGCAAGTTCGCCGAAGAGGTCCTGCACCCGATCAACCAGTCGGGCGACGAGGAAGGCGCGCATTACGAAAACGGCGTCGTGCGCACGCCGAAGGGTTTCAAGGAAGCCTACAAGGCGTTCAGCGAAGCCGGCTGGGGCGGCCTGGGCGCACCGGCCGAATTCGGCGGCGCCGGCATGCCGATGATCGTCACCATGGCCGTGTCGGAAATGACGACCGCCGCGAACCAGTCCTTCGCGATGTATCCCGGCCTCACCGGCGCGGCGTACTCCGCCCTCCTCGCCACCGGCTTGCCGTGGATGAAGGAGCATGTCGCGGCCAAGATGATCAGCGGCGAATGGTGCGGAACGATGTGCCTGACCGAGCCGGGCTGCGGCACCGATCTGCGCCTGATGAAAACCAAGGCGGTGGAGCAGCCGGACGGCACCTACAAAATCACCGGCACGAAGATCTTCATCTCCGGCGGCGATCACGATCTGACCGACAACATCATCCACATGGTGATCGCAAAGATCCCGGATGAGAACGGCCAGATCCACGACGACCTCTCCACCGTGAACTTCTTCATGGTGCCGAAATTCCTCGTCGCCGAAGACGGCACGATGGGCGCGCGCAACGGTGTGAACACCGGCGGCATCGAAAAGAAGATGGGCATCAAGGCGCAGGCGACCTGCATCCTCAACTTCGACGGCGCAACCGCGTGGCGTCTCGGCCCCAAGCCCACCCCGCCGAAGCCGGGCGAGAAGCGCAGCGCCTCCGCCGGTATGGCCGGCATGTTCGGCATGATGAACGGCGCGCGCCTCGGCGTCGGTATCCAGGGCATCGCCATCGGCGAGGTCGCCTACCAGAACGGCTATGCCTATGTGCATGAGCGCCGCGTCGGCCACGCCCTCACCGGCCCGAAGGAGCCGGACAAGTCCGCCGATCTGGAAATCGTGCATCCCGACGTGAAGCGCCTGTTGCTGCAGTCACGCTCCTTCGTCGAAGGCGCCCGCGCGCTTGCGATGTGGACGACGCTCAACATGGCGATCTCGCATTCCAAGCGCCCCGAGGCGGAACAGGCCGGCCTGCTCGCCGACTTGATGACGCCGGTGCTGAAAGCGTTCTGCACCGACATGGGCTTCGACGCCGCAAACGCCGGCATGCAGGTCTATGGTGGCCACGGCTACATCCGCGACAACGGCGTGGAGCAGTTCGTGCGCGACGGCCGCATCAACCAGACCTATGAAGGCGCCAACGGCGTGCAGGCGATGGACCTCGTCGGTCGCAAACTCGGCCGCAAAGGCGGCGCCGCCCCGATGGCCCTGTTCGGCCAGATCAACGCCTTCGTCGAAGCGAACGCCAACGACGCCGCGATGGCGCCGTTCGTGAAAGGCGTGAAGCGCGGCCTCGAAAACCTGCAAGGCGCCACGATGTGGCTCGCCGCCAACGGCCTCGCCAACCCCAACAACGCCGGAGCCGGCGCCAGCGACTACCTCCGCCTGATGGGCATCACGGTCGTGGCATGGATGTGGGCCCGCATGGCGAAAGTCGCGCAAGCCAAGCTCGCCACCAACCCGCCAAACGCCCAGTTCTACAAAGACAAACTGATGTGCGCGAAATTCTGGATGGAACGCCTGGTGCCGGAATGCCCGATGCTGTTCGAGCGCATCCAGGCAGGCGCAGAAACTGTGATGGAGTTTGAGTGAGGCTGAATCAGCCATATCTCCCCTACTGCTCATAACTATCGATGAGCACAGTCGATCGCATCGAAGTCCTCTCCGGCGACATCACCCGCCTCGATGTCGACGCCATCGTCAACGCCGCGAATTCCTCGCTGCTCGGCGGCGGCGGTGTCGATGGTGCGATCCATCGCGCGGCGGGGCCGGACCTCGTACATGAATGCCGCCTGCTTGGCGGCTGCAAGACCGGAGAAGCAAAGATCACCAAGGGCTACCGACTCAAGGCTCGCTACATCATTCACACCGTTGGCCCGGTCTGGCGAGGCGGCACCTATGGCGAGCCAGAGTTGCTCGCCGCCTGCTATCGCAACAGCCTGACACTCGCCGCGAAGAAAGGTATGGCGACCATCGCCTTCCCGGCCATCAGCTGCGGCATCTTCAAATTCCCACCCGACCGCGCCGCCGAAATCGCACTTGCCGAAACAGCCGCATACCTCGCCGCCCAAACGACGATCAAATCGGTCCAATTTGTCTGCCGCGATACTGCTGTCTTCAGTGCCTTTCAGACGGCACATTAAACGATGGCTGGCGGCTCCGATAATCTCACACCAGAATGAGCTCACAGTCCTCTTCATATGAGACCACGGCTCCTCGTCTGTGGGCAGGACTCGGCGCGGGGATGGGGACAGCGTTTCTACTGATCGCACCGCTCGCAACCGCAGTGGTGTTGTCGTTCGAACAGGATGAACCGTCGCGGCCTTGGGCAGGCATCGCAGAGGTCTTGCTCATGAGCATCTGCTTCTGCGTCCCTGTTCTGGTCGGATTTGCGCTCGGCGCTCCCGCATGGGCGTTCCTGCACCGGCGCGGAAATTGCCGCTGGCACGATGCGGCTCTCGTTGGCTTCAATACGACCTTTCTGATCGTGTTCCTGTTCTTCGCCATCGCGTCAAAGCTGACAGTTTTCGCACCGACGGCAGCAGCAGGAGCAGGCCTTGTCGGTGCACTCGCGTGGCTGACAGCATGGCGAACGGCGTATCGCGCAGCGTCGGCACCTCTGACCAACGAGCACAAACCCAGCCACTCTGCCGCATAAGACGATCACGCCTCTCACCGCCTACACCCACGAATTTTTGCGCCCCACGTCGCGATTGGCCCAGGGCGTCGTGATCCGCCAACCGGCCCCCCATGAATCGCTCCTAAAGAACGCCCGCGTGCAGCGCCAAACCGGTGCTGCGGCCCGCGTCATGCGGCAATCGGCGGACAGCTCGTCCGCCATCTTCAGGAGGCCGCAATGGCAGAAACCGACGTTTTCAGCGACATCATCCACACCAGCAGCGACGGTATCGATCTCACAAACAGTATCGACACCTTGTTCATCGCCTCCGGCGTTACGGTCGCCGGCGAAAACGGACATGACGGCGTGCACTACGACGGCGCCGGCTCGTTCGCCGCAACGATCATGGGGGACGTGTACGGCAGTCTGTACGGGATAGACGTGGCGAGCGGGACTGCAAAGATCCAGGTCGAACAAACCGGCAGCGTGACGTCGATGATCAACGGCGGCGGGTTTGCAATCTTCCTGAATCAGGGTGGAACCGTTACGAACGATGGCGTGATCAGCGGACAGGGCGGCGCCCTCATCATCGGTACAGCGATGTTGGAGAACACCGGCACCATCCAGTCCTGTTCCGATTTCGTTGCACCGGGTAAGGCGGTCGAGATTCAAAATGCGGGAATAACCGCAAGCGTTGTCGATAACTCCGGAGAAGTGGTCGGCGATTTCGGTATCTCGATGTTCGGGAGCGCGGCCACAATGGTGATGAACAGCGGCGCTGTCTCGGGTCAGTACGGCGGCATTTCTTTCTCATCGCCCGCGACGGATATCCTGAACAACAGCGGCACCATCTCCTCCGCCGTCGGCAATTCCCTTTACGTGAACGCGGCCGTCGCGGAACAGGGTTCCGGTCTTCTTGATCTCACAAACTCGGGTCACATCCAGTCGGCGGCAATCGGCATCTACGACTACGGCACCGCCAACATGAGTGTTGCCAACACCGCCGGCGGCGTTATCTCCGGCAACATCGGCGTCTGGTACAACGCACCCACCGCCGGCGCGACGGACACGCTGGAGAACGACGGCACGATCCGCGGAAAGTCCGTCGCCGTGCTGGAAAACGGCACCGCCGCCCTCAGCGTCGTCAACGGCGGCGTCATCTCCAGCACTGGCACGACGCTGCAATTCAACGCCGCCATGGGGACGGTCGATGCGCTGGACAACAGCGGAACGATACGAACGGCAGCGACCAATGGCACCGCGATCCTCGAGAACGGCGCAGGTTATCTCGACATCAGCAACAGCGGCCGCATCGTTGGCGCCATCGTATTCGGCGCCAATGGCGGCATCTATGACGGCCACAACGGCCACGTCACCGGCCCGGTCGTCGGCACCGGCGCGGGCGCCGACGTCTTCAAAGGTGGCGACGGCGACGAACTCTTCATCGGCGGCAGCGGCAAGGATACCCTGAAAGGCGGGGCCGGTGACGACCTGCTGGAAGGCAACGCCGGTGCCGACAAACTGGTCGGCGGCACCGGAAGCGATGAATTCTTCTATGGCAACTACAAAGACTCCTACGGTGCGAAAACACACGACACCATCGTCGGCTTAGACGCGAGCGAGGACACCTTTCACTTCGATGTGGCGGTGACCGGCGTCGATGCTGCGATAACCAGCGGCGCGCTCAACGCGGCGACATTCACCACCGACATGCAGTCGCTCGTCTCGGCCGCACATCTGGCATCGCACCACGCGGTTGAGGTGACGGCGACCACCGGCGATCTCGCCGGTCACACCTATCTGATCGTCGATCACAACCACATAGCCGGCTATCAATCGGCCGACTATGTGATCGAACTCAGCGGCGGCACGAACCTGTCCAGCCTCAGCGTGGACAATTTCGTCTAAGGGCTGGCGGCCACAACCAAAAGCGGTAATGGTGCGCACGCATGATGCGCACCAACCGCCCGTGGAATGACGACCCGCGCGAGCCCGCGCCGCCGCCCTCGCGCGTCGGTGTGTGGCTGTGGGTGGCGTTCGTCGTCGGCGGTGGACTGCTCCTGTGGGAGCTGTCGCGCATGTTCCCAGGCGCGATCAACAGCGACGATAACAGCGATGTTTTTCTCGCCCGCAACGTCGCCATCCTGGCGCTGGTCTCGGGCGGCATTCTGCGCATCCGGGAATTCAACATCCGCGAGACCGTGCGCAACTTCGCGCTCTGGATGGGCATCGCCGCTGTGCTGCTGCTCGGCTACACCTATCAGGACGAGTTGTTCGGCATCGGCCAGCGCGTCCGCGGCGAACTGATCCCCAGTTATGCGGTGGAAAGCGGCGGCGATTTCGTCATCACCGAAAGCGACGGCGGCGATTATCAGGTCACCGGCAGCGTCAACGGCCAGCCTGTCACGTTCGTGGTCGACACCGGCGCCAGCGACGTCGTGCTCTCCCCCGCGGACGCCCAGCGCCTCGGCATCGATCCCACGACGCTCCGTTTCGACCGCGCCTATGAGACCGCGAACGGCACCGGCCTCGGTGCGCAGATGACCGTCGCCAACCTGACCGTCGGCCCGATTACGCTGAATGACATGAAGGTGTCGGTGAACCAGGCGCCGATGCGCACTTCGCTCCTCGGCATGAGTTTCCTACGGCGGTTGAAAAGCTTCGAATTCCGCGACCGCCGGCTTTATCTTCGCGGCAAATGACAACCGCCCTCGCCGCCACAATTCATGATCCCGACGGCAAACTGCTGGACGCCATCGCCACGCATGGCGCTCCGCTGAAAGCAGTGTTCGGCATCTTCGCGATCAACGTCACAGTTGCCACCGATCCGCGCATCATCGACGCCGTAAAGCGCGAACTCGGCGCGCATGTCATCACGCATAGGACGGGCGAATGTCCGATCGCCAAAGCGCGGCGCGATGCTGTGCATCTGGCGCTGACGCAGGGCGGCGACACGATCCTGCATTCCGACTTCGACCACATGATCCGCTGGATCGACGACAAGCCGGACGAGCTGCGCGCCATCCTCACCCGCCAGCCGGACGTCGAATTCCTTGTCGTCGGCCGCAGCGCGCAGGCCTTCGCCGCCTCGCCCAGGCGGCTGCAGGAGACGGAGAAGCTGGTCAACCACATCCACTTCCTGATGACCGGCGACGACTGGGACCTGATGTTCGCGGTGCGCCGGTTCAATCGCCGCGCCGCCGAGCTGATCACGGCGCAGAGTCACGCCCAGGACCTCGCGAACGATGTGGAGTGGCCTCTCCTCGCCCGCCGCCTTGGCCTGCGGCTCGGCTACGCCGCGGCGGATGGGCTGACCTATCGCACGATGGAGGATTTCGGCGGCACCGCCGACACCCACGACGCCGATCCCGCCGAATGGATCAAACGGGTGCGGATCGCCGACGAACACGCCCGGACAATGGCGGCGTTCGAGACGAAACTCCAAAAGTCACAGTAAATTCAATATCTTGATAGACCAGCATGCGGATCACCACATGCGGCCGCAATCGTTGCCTTCGATTTGCACGGCCAGAGCGTGCCAGCCCCGCGCAATGGTGAGAAAAGTCTGGTGCAGCCGGGGATCCTTGGTCCGATCGGCGCTTTCCAGCGCTTCGCGCGCCAACATACGGCAACGCTCCGCGCGGTCGGCGAACGGAAGCAGGTTCAAATCTTCTACCGGAGGTAGTGCCATCCCAAGATTACGCCCGTTTCAGAAGGGCGTTCCCAACAACTTGGGATAGGGACCCTCCTCACTTAGGATAATGCGATCCCGTGCTTCGCACGCGGGTGGAACAAGGCCGCGCTGTAATATCCCGGTCCCTTTCGGCGTATAACAGCACGAGACACATCAAGGAGAACGACCATGGCAACGGAACGCGCAGTGCTCGCCGGCGGCTGCTTCTGGGGGATGCAGGACCTGATCCGCAAGATGAAAGGCGTGATCTCCACCCGCGTCGGCTACACGGGCGGCGACGTGAAGAACGCGACCTATCGCAACCACGGCACCCATGCCGAGGGCATCGAGATCATCTTCGATCCGGCGCAGCTCAGCTATCGCGAGCTGCTGGAGTTCTTCTTCCAGATCCACGATCCGTCGACGAAGAACCGCCAGGGCAACGACATGGGCATGAGCTACCGCTCGGCGATCTACTACACCAGCGAGGCGCAAAAGCTGACCGCGCTCGACACCATCAAGGACGTCGACGCCAGCGGCTTGTGGCCGGGCAAGGTCGTGACGGAAGTCGAACCCGCGGGCGACTTCTGGCTCGCCGAACCGGAGCACCAGGATTACCTGGAGCGCATCCCCAACGGCTACACCTGCCACTTCGC
>DATAHD010000279.1:0-4040 GCA_036263395.1 Rhizomicrobium sp.
GGTTGGACCAAAGCCAAGGCTGCCGCGAACGCGCGGTCTATATCCAAGTCGGTGGTATCTAGCAAGGTGGCGTCGTCCGCCTGGCGCAGGGGGGAGGCGGCGCGCTCCCGGTCCGCCTTGTCCCGGGCGTTGATTTCAGCCAGCAGGCTCTCTTCATCCCGGGAGATACCCAGTTTCTGCAGTTCCAGCAGGCGGCGCAGGGCCCGGACCCGCGGGGCCGCGTCGACGAACAGCTTGGCATGGGCTTCCGGGCAGATGACGGTCCCGATGTCCCGCCCGTCCATCACCGCCCCGTCACCGCCGCCGGGCGGGTGGCTGAGGAAGCTTTTCTGGAAGTCCTTGAGGGCCGCGCGAACCGCCGGAAGGGCCGCGACCTGCGACGCCGCCTGGCCAACCACATCGGTCCGGATCGCCGGATCACCGGCCCGGCTGAGATCGATCGCATGGGCACCGCGGATGGCGTCGGCCTCCTTGGTTGGATCGCCCTTGGCTTCGAGGACCGATAGCGCGGTCAGCCGGTAGAGCGCACCGGAGTCCATGTGGGCGAAGCCGAAATGCGAGGCGAGCTTCTTGGCGAGGGTGCCTTTGCCCGAGGCCGCGGTGCCGTCGACGGCGATAACGATACTCATGCGTTTGGCACCGTGAAGCTGGCGCCGAGATTGCGCATCAGCGGTTCGAATTCCGGGAAGCTCGTCGCGATCATGTTGGTGTCGTCGACCGTGACGGCGTTGCGGCTGGCGAGGCCCATGGTCAGGAAGCTCATCGCGATGCGGTGATCGAGGTGTGTCGCAACGCGCGCGCCACCCGGTACATCGTGGCCGCGGCCTTCGACGGTGAGCGAGTCGTGCGTCTCCGACACCGTGAGCCCGCACGCCTTCAGGCCGTTGGCGATGGCGGAGAGGCGGTCGCTTTCCTTCACGCGCAGCTCTTCGAGGCCGTTCATCACCGTGCGTCCTTCGGCGAACGCTGCGGCAATGGCGAGGATCGGGTACTCGTCGATCATCGACGGCGCGCGATCCGGCGGCACCTCGACACCCTTCAGTGACGATGATCGCACGACGAGATCGCCGATCCGCTCGCCGCCGCTCTCGCGGTCGTGCGTGATCTGGATGTCGGCACCCATCTCGATCAGCGTGTCTATCAGGCCGGTGCGGCGCGGATTGAGCAGCACCGCCGGCAAAACAATCTCCGAATCCGGCACGATCAGCGCCGCCACCAGCGGGAACGCCGCCGACGACGGATCGCGCGGCACATCGACGGGGCAGGGCTTCAGATCGACTTCGCCCAGAATGTGAATCGCTTCACCGCCCTCGGCCAGCGCTTCGACTTCGATGTTCGCGCCGAAGGCTTTGACCATCTTCTCGGTGTGATCGCGCGTCAGCTCACGCTGCACGATGCGGCTGCGCCCCGGCGCGCCGAGCGCCGCAAGCAGCAAGGCCGACTTCACCTGCGCCGATGCCACCGTCACCAGCGTATCGACCGGGATCGGCCGGCGCGCGCCTTTCAGGGTCACCGGCATCTTGCCTCCGGTTCGCGCGGTGTATTCAGCACCGAATTTCGTCAGCGGATCGAGCACCCGTGCCATCGGCCGCCCGCTCAGCGAGGCATCGCCGGTGAACACCGCGGTGATCGGCGTCGTCGCCATCGCGCCCATGACGAGGCGCGAGCCGGTGCCGGAATTTCCGAAATCGAGCACGCCCTTCGGTTCGGCCCAGCCGCCGACCCCGGTACCCCAGACGCGCCAGTCGCCAGCGCCCTCGCGCACCACCTCGGCGCCGAATGCCCGCATGGCGCCTGCGGTATTGAGGACGTCTTCCGCCTCCAGAAGCCCGGAAATCCGGGTTTCACCGATCGTCAGCGCGCCCAGGATCAGCGCCCGGTGCGACACCGACTTGTCCCCCGGGACCGGGGCGCTGCCGCGCAAGGGGGCCGCCTTGCGGGCGGTCAGCGGGCGGGCAGGGGGGGAGGCATGGGAACCGGTGCTCATGGCCGGTGTTTGAACGCTTTGACACGTGGGTGCAACCGTGGCAAAGCACCCGCCCTTCGGAAACCCCGACCCCCGGATTACATGGTCAAAGCAGAACTTGGCGTGAAGCGCGTGTGCCCCTCTTGCGGCGCCCGTTTCTACGACCTCACGAAACGTCCCATCGAATGCCCGAAGTGCGAATTCAGCTTCGAGCCGGAAGCACTTTATAAGCAGCGCCGTCAGCGCCAGCCGGAAGCCGCCGCCTCTATCCCTGCCGCCGCCGAGTCCGAGGACGAGGAGTCGGAGGATCAGGATGATGACGACGAGGAGAGCGAAGACGAGGAAGAGGGCGTCGAGAAGATCGAAGCCGAAGCGCCTCTGAAGGTCTCCGCCACCGGCGAAGAAGACGAGGATGAAGAGGAAGAAGCCGAGGAGAGTATCGAAGACGCCGGTATGAGCGTCGTCGATGCCGACGGCGACGACATCGAAGATGTCGAGATCGAAGACGACGAGGAAGCCGAAGACGACACGCTCCTCGAGGAAGAAGAAGATGCCGATGACGTCAGCGACATCATCGACACGGACATCGACAGCGACGACCGCTAAAAAGTCGTCCACCGCGAAACGGAGCGCTTGATTGGCGCCCCGTTCGCGATAATAAACGCGAAGCGACTCCCCAGAGCCGCTTCCATGACTGGTACGGGGCCATAGCTCAGCTGGGAGAGCGCCTGCATGGCATGCAGGAGGTCAGCGGTTCGATCCCGCTTGGCTCCACCATTCATCTTCTCGTTCAGATACATCGTCACTTCTGTGGGTTTCATGACCGGAACTCGCGGCCGCTGTTCATCTTCGTTCATCTGCGAAGCGAACGGCGCAAATTTGCGCTTCCGGATTAATACCTTGGCGAACCGGGATGCGATACCGTGCGTTGTCTTGCGAAGCCGCCGGTCGGTTGCGCACCAAACATCTGCACGGAGTAGACCATGAGCAAGATCACAGCAGGCGATGCCGGGTTCGACATGGACGACATCAGCTTCGCGGATGCGCGAGACAATGGTGCGATCACAAATCACAACGACATCCGCTTTGTGATCGAGACACCCACCCAGCGCTACATCCTGAGCGGAACCAATTTCACGTACACCCTTACGTCGCCGCACCATTATGAGGTGACCGGCGGAACAGTCACCGGGATGCGCGTCGACAGCCTCAATGGCGACGGCACATCCACGATGGAATACTCGATCGGCAATTTCTCCGTCTCAGTCGCCCAGATGAAGGCGTTCATCGCCGGCAATGATGTCGGCGGGTTCGAATCCTCTACGCTGAATGGGGATGACATCCTCTTCGGCTCAGCGGGGAACGATCACCTCGTTGGCCTCAGCGGCAATGACGAGTTCAACTTCACCACAGGAGGCTCTGACATTGGCGAAGGCGGCAAGGGGAACGACCTTTTCAGCCTGGGTGCTGCGCTGACAGCCGCCGATCGCCTTGACGGTGGTTCCGGTCACGACAGTCTGCACCTGAACGGTGACTACAGTGCTGGGCTAACGCTCAAGGCGAACACGATACACAACATCGAGACGATCTCGTTCAATGAGGGTTTCAGTTACAATCTGAAGTCGGACGATGGAAATGTCGCTGCGGGCAAGGTGCTGGCACTGAACGCGCATAGCTTGCACACAGCGGAGCATTTCTATTTCGACGGTTCGGCCGAAACAGATGGCAGTTTCAATATCACCGGCGGCAATGGCCAGGATCATCTGTTTGGTGGGCAGTTGGCGGATAAAATCTTCGCAGGTCCTCAGAACGATTTCGTCGTTGGAAATGGCGGCGATGATTATCTCTTCGGCGGCATCGGCGACGACACGATCATCGGCGGCGATGGCGCGGACCAGTTGTTGGGCAATGTCGGCGACGACACGCTCACCGGAGGTGCTGGCGCGGACTTCATCGATGTTGGAACGGATAACAATGTCGTTGTCTATGGCCCGGCCAGCGATTCGACCGGCAATGCTTTTGACACCGTGAGCCGTCTCCACTTCGAACGCGACCACATAGACGTCGTCAACGC
>DATAHD010000280.1:0-7082 GCA_036263395.1 Rhizomicrobium sp.
CAGAAGATCCATCAGTTCACCGCCACGCGGATGGAACGCTATCTCGTCGGTTGCTATCGCGCCGGCGATCAGGGGCATTTCGAGCCGCATCGCGACAACACGACAAAGGGCACGGCGCATCGCCGTTTCGCCGTGTCGATCAATCTGAATGCGGATTACGACGGCGGCGAACTCGGTTTCCCCGAGTATGGGCCGCAATTGTTCAAGCCGCCGGTCGGCGGCGCGGTGGTGTTCTCATGCTCAATGCTGCACCGCGCGACCACGGTGACGCGCGGCGACCGCTACGCCTTCCTGC
The DNA here is from genome assembly GCA_036263395.1 of Rhizomicrobium sp. Taxonomy (GTDB): domain Bacteria; phylum Pseudomonadota; class Alphaproteobacteria; order Micropepsales; family Micropepsaceae; genus Rhizomicrobium. The sequence goes on from DATAHD010000280.1 coordinate 296, forward strand.
CGTTCCTCTACGATGAGGCGGCTGCGAAGCTGCGGGAAGAGAACCTGAAATTCGTGGACATGCCGGGCGCGCAAGCGGCCGAAGCCGAAGCGAAAGCGTCTTAGCCTACGGCGTCTTCGGCACCAGGTTGCTCGTCGTGCCGTGCGGGACTTCGTCGATCACGAACAGCTTCACCGGCACGGTGCCGTTGTTCACGCCGTAGTGCCAGGTGTCCTCCATCTCGGCGACGAAATCGCCCTGATGCACCTCAAACGTCTTGCCGGTTTCGGTGTTGGTAACGGTCAAGGTGCCCTCCATCACATAGACGATGTGCGGATAGGGATGCTTGTGCTCAGGCAGGCGCGAGCCCGGCGGGAAGGTGCCGATGGAGGCGATGACGTCTGGATTGGACGGCACGACAATCGGCTGGCCGGTGACGGTGGTGGTCAGCGTGCCGAGCTTCTGGATGTCGACCTTCGGCGCCGGTACATCCGCGGCATAGGCGGTCGTGGCAAACGCAGCTAGGGCCGCGCCGAGTATCTTTGTCCGGATCATGCTGTCCTCCCGCTTCGCACGAGAGACGCTACCAGCGCAGCACGCGCCCGCCAACCAAGGCGCCGACCGTAGTCACAACGCCGATGGCGATCGTGTACCAGGTCGCAACAAACAGCGGCGAGTCGTCGAAGCAGTGCGCCGCGTAGAAGAACGCCGCGATGCCGCCAGCGATGAGACCCGCAATCGCACCGGCGCGCGCCGGACGCGCGGGCGCACCCTGACGGATCGCATAGAGCATCAGGCCGAGCGGGACCGCGGCGATGACCGGAATGCTGGACATGCAGACCATCGCGTTGTGGCCCATCCACACCTTCATCCAGGCGCTGGAGGGGATCATCGCGAGTTCGGCGCCGATCGCGAGCAGCAGCAGAACCGGCGCGAGCAGCAGGAGCGGGCGATAACGCGACGGCCGGTCATAAGGCTGCGACATCGGAAAGATGACGAGTGCGGCGGTGAGTGCGAGCGCGAAGGTCACGACGAATTTGAAAACGAAGCGCACCGTGTGCATCGCCGGCATGAAGTCATGCCGCGGGCCGAGCATCATCAGCCACACGAGGCCCGCGACCACCGCGCTGCCGCCGAGCGCCAGCCACAGCGCGCGTGTCAGCGGCACCTTCGGGGCGGTGTCGTCAGCGGCCAGGGTTGCGATCAGGTCCTCGGTCTTCATTTGGGATCCTGATACAGCGACGCGAGCTTCTTGAGGCCGCGATGCAACGCCACGCGCACCGCGCCTTCGCTCATGCTCTGTGCCTTGGCGACATCGCCGATGGATTTTCCTTCCAGCGAGATGGCGGAGACGATGTCATGGCTGCGTCCGTCGAGGCGGCCGACCAGACGCTCCAGCTCCGTGTGGCTGGTGCCTTCTTCTTCCGCCGGTGCGGGGAGTACTTCCTCCAGGCCGTCGATCGGAAACTCGCCGCGGCGGCCGCGCTTGCGCAGCGCGTCGATCACCTTGTGGCGTGCGATCGCATTCAGCCACGGCGTGAAGGGCTGATCGGTCATCCAGGTATGGCGCTTCAGATGAATCGCCAACAAAACCTCCTGCACCACATCTTCGGCGTCGGCATTGCCGGCGCCGGCGCGCGCGAGATTGCGCCGGACAAGGGCCCGCAAATGCGGCGTGATGCTTTCCAGCAATTCGCGATAGTTGCGCGAATCGCCGGCTAGCCCCGCCCGCATGGTCCCGGCCCACACGCTTTCGCGTGTTGCCGCTTCAGTGGTCTTCGGTGTGTCCATCCGGTTTGTTACGATGGAGATGACAGAAAATTCAGAGCGCCAAGGCGTAACACAGCTACGCGGCGGGGCGAAGTCCAGATCATGCGGCCCGAATGGCGGGCCTGCCAAAAAGATCAGGGATCTTCCATCATGAATTTTCGTAACCTCAATCTTGCGGCGGGCGTCATGGCCGCCAGCCTCATGTTCTCCGGCGCCGTCTTTGCCGCCGATGCGATGTCGTCCTCCGGCAACGCGATGTCATCGTCCAATGCGATGAGCGGCAACCACATGGCGACCACGACCGACACCGGCTGCCCCAAGGCCGACGCGATGTCCGGCGGTGCGATGCAGTCCTCGGGCGGCGGCATGATGGCGTCGAACACGTCCGGCAATGCGATGGCGAATTCCAACGCCATGGCGGCAGGCGGCGGCACCGTCCACACCAAGACGAAGTGCAAGACCAAGCATCAGGCGACAGGCCAGATGACGAACTCCATGTCCGGCGGCATGACGCACTAAGCGGCGCACACACGCCTGCCGAAACGCCGGGGCCATCGTGCTCCGGCGTTTTCGTTTGGCGGGTGTTCCTTTTGTTCACGCCGATTTGGCAGGAGGAATTTTCGCGCGGCGGAAAGAGCGTGGTAACGTACACAGACGTTATCTTATCCGGTTCACCGGACGCTGTTGCCAGAGGCCCTAGATATGCCACGCAAGAAGGCTACGACCACTAAGAAGGCGAGTGCGCCGACCGCCAAATCAGAGGCGCCGGGCGTACAGAAGCGGACCGGCCGGCCGATCTGGCAGGGTCATCTGCGCCTGTCGCTCGTGAGCTGCCCGATCGCGATGTACAACGCGACGACCCGCGTGGCGGACATCAGCTTCCACCTGCTGAACCCGGAAACCAATAACCGCATCAAGATGATCCCGACCGATCCGGATACCGGCCCGGTGCAGCGCAGCGACCTCGTGAAGGGCTACGAGATCGCGAAAAACAAATACGTGATCATGACCGATGAAGAGCTGGACGAGGTGAAGCTCGAGACGACGCGCACCCTCGACATCGAACGCTTCGTCGATGCCGGCGATATCGACCGTCTCTATTGGGACAAGCCCTACTTCCTCGTGCCGGATGGCGAGATGGGCGTTGAGGCCTACACCGTGATCCGCGAGGCGATGGCTGATGCGGGGCGTATCGCGCTCGGCCGCGTCACGATGCACACGCGCGAGCGCCTGATGGCGATCGAACCGCGCGAGAATGGCATGATCGCGACGACCTTGCGCATGGCAAACGAGGTGGTGAGCTACAAGAGCCTGTTCGACGATATCCCGTCCAACAAGCCGCAGAAGCAGCTGACCGACATTGCCGAACAGATCATCGCGCAGCAGGAAGGCCCGTTCGATTCGGCCGAATTCAAGGACCGCTACGAAGAAGCGTTGCGCGAGCTGATTCGCAAAAAGGAAAAAGGCGAAAAGATCACCGCCGAACCGCCGCCGGACGAAACCAACGTCATCGACCTCATGGAAGCCCTGCGCAAAAGCCTCAAGGCAAAGGGCAAAGCGGTGCCGGACGCAAAACCCGCAACGAAGAAGAAGCGGGCGTAACGACGCTTGCCCTGCACATCAGTGGCCGATGGTGCGGGTGTCGGGCGGGCCGATTTTGTTCGGGAGGAACGGGATCACGGCCAGCGCGAGGACGAACAGGATGCCGAGTGCGATCCATGCTTCGTTGAACGATTGCACGAGTGCGGCGCGGCTGATCATCGGCATCACCATGGCGCGGGTCATCTCGTCGACCTGGCCGAACGGGACGTTGTGGAAGTACTGCACCGGCAGGCCCACGACGCGCGCCGCCTCCGGATCGCCGGCCTGCAGGCGGTCGACCAGCGCCATCGCATGGCCGTGGGTGCGCTGTTCCAGAATGGTGTCGATCAGCGCGATGCCGATGGCGCCGCCGAGATTGCGCATCAGGTTGAACATCGCGCTGGCGTCCGGCACTTCCTCTGGCGGCCACATGTCGAGCGCAATGCGCGTCGCGGGCAGCAGGCAGAACAGGATCGCCGCGCCGCGCACCAGCTGCGGCCAGAACACGCCGTCATAGTCGGTATTGACGGTCGAGAAGCCGTTGGCGATCAGGCCGCCGGCGAAGAACGCGAAGCCCAGCGCCGTCAGCCAGCGCGGATTGAAGCGGGTTTCCGAATAGGCGGCGATCGGCGCCGACACCAGCTGCGCCGCGCCGTAGACGATCATGATCTCGCCAATCTCTAGCGGCCCATGCCCGCGCACGATGCCGAGAAACAGCGACAGCACATAGACCGAACCGTAAAGACCGATGCCGAGCACGAAACTAAGGATGCTGCTCAGGGTGAAGCCGAGCCGCTTGAAGCGGCGCAGCTCGATAAACGGATTGGCGGTGCGCAGCGATTGCCAGATCGCGAGCGCGGCGCTGACGATGAAGACGCCGAGAAGCACGATGACGGTCGTGCCCTTCCAGTCGTATTCCGGACCTTTCTTCAGCAACAGCTCGAGCGTGCCAAGCGCAATCGCGCCCAGCACGACGGTGCTGTAGTCGATGATCTTGAGGTCCGACCACTTCGGCTCGCCCAACCGCACGAACAGGATCGATCCGGCGGCCACGAACACGCCTGGCACGATGTTGATCAGGAATATCCAGTGCCAGGAATAGGTCTGGGTGATGTAGCCGCCGACCGTCGGCCCGATGGTCGGCGCGATCATCGCGAGAAGTCCGGCAACGGTCGTCGCCAGCGCGCGGTCCTTTTCCGGCAACAGCACGAAAGCCGACGTGAACACGGCCGGGATCAGCATGCCGCCGGCAAAGCCCTGGATCACGCGCATCGCGATCAGTGTGTCGGCGTTCACCGCGGCGGCGCAGCCCGCGCTCGCGAGCACGAAGCCGATCGTCGCGGCGGTGTACATCCAGCGCAGCGACAGCGCCCGCGTCAGCCAGCCCGTCATCGGGATCGCGATCACTTCGGCAATCAGATAGCCGGTCTGGATCCAACTGAGCTTGTTGGCGGGGATGTTCAGCGCCGCCTGGATGGAGGTCAGCGACGACACCACGACCTGGATGTCCAGAATCGCCATGAACATGCCGACGGACATGGCGACGAAGCCGATCCAGTTGCGGATGTATGGCGTCATGCAGCCTCGGTGAATGCGCGGCCGGGCTCGTTCATCAGCGTGGTTACCCGCCCGTCCATGGCCCTCCGCCAGAGCGGCGGAATCAGCGCCAGCAGCATAGCCCCTGCATAGCCCGCGGGAAGCTCCGGCCCTGCGTCGAGCCGGCGGAGCACCTGATAGGGGCCGGCGGCTTTGCGGTGGTGGTCGCTGTGGCGGCCCATGTTGAACAGCACGGCATTGCACACGGCGTGGCTGGCGTTCCAGCTGTGGCGGTCGGTCAGCCGTTCGCCGGGACGCCGCACCAGGCCGTAATGCGCCACATAGTCGAACAGCGCGAGGCAGAGGATCGCGAGGCCGCTTTGCAGCGCGAAGAACGCGAGACCGCGCCAGCCGAAAACCGCCGCCACGGTAACGTAGAGGACGGGCAGGCCGAGGATGTCGAACCACATGCGGTTGAAACGCCCGCGGGCCACCTCGTGTTGCCACGTCGCGGCAAGCTGTGCCGTCAGCGAGCGGGCGACGAAGGCGTAGAAACTCTCGCCCAGCCGCGCCGTGGTCGGGTCTTTCGCACTCGCGGCATGGCGATGGTGGCCATAAATGTGCGCGATGCGGAAATGCGGATAGCTCATCGCGGCGAGCATCGCGACGCCGAGGGCATATTCGGTGCGGTTGTGGCTATGGATCAGCTCATGCGCCGCCAGCACACCGAACAGTCCGGCCATCACGCCGACAGCGATGCAGAGCGAGATAAAGCCGAGCGCATCCATCGCCGGCTGCGCCGCGAGCCACGTCGCCCACACCGTCACGCCGATCTGCAGCGGCACGTAAACAAGTGGGAGGAAGCGATAAGAGGGCGACACCGGCTCGTTCGGATCGAAGCGTACGCCCGGAAACACGAATTCCGATCCGACGAGAACGACCGGCACCAACAGCGCCGATCCGATCGCGGCGATCGGGCCGAAAGCAGTGGTGAGCATGGGAACCAGAAGAAGAAACACGATCGGTCCGAGAAAGCGTACGAACATCGCCCGCCACGCCTCCCGTTATCCCGCGTCCGGCAGCAGGCGGCGTGACGCCAGCGCGCCGTCTTCTTCGCGGATACGCCACCACAGCATGGCGGCGTTCAGGACGCTCCACACCACGGCAACGCCAATCTCCCCGAACACCAATGGGAACAGCGCGATCTCGAACACCACGACGATGTAGTTCGGATGCCGCACGAAGCGATACGGACCGTGCTTGATCGTCGGTGCGCCGGGCACATTGATGATGCGCGTCGTCCAGTACGGGCCGAGCGTGTGGATGGTCCACAGCCGGGCGAACTGCAGCAGGCAGACCAGCACCAGCGGGATCCAGTAGATCGGCGTCGGCCTGGGCAGGAAGGCGAGGATCGCGATCAGCCACGTCGTGTGCAGCGCGATCATCACCGGATAGTGATTGCGCCCGACCTCCACCCCGCCGCGCTTCAGCAGCGCGCTCGTATTGCGCTGCGCATAGACGACTTCGGCCAAGCGCTGAAAGACCGCAACGCCAATGAAGATATAGGCGAGGGCAGTATTGCTCACGCCGGCTCGAACGCCAGGAAGGCGCAGCTGAAGCCCGGTCCGAGGGCCGTCGCCAGCGTCTTCTGCGTGGGCAGCGCCTTCTTCATGCGCTCCAGCACAAACATCACCGTGACGGCGGACATGTTGCCGAAGTCCTGCAGCACCGAACGGCTGTCCGCCAGATCGCCGCGCTGAATCTCCAGCGCGTCTTCCAGCGCATCGAGCACCTTGGCGCCGCCGGGATGACAGGCGAACGCTTCGAAGTCCTTTAGCTTGAGATCGTTTTTCTTCAGAAAGCTGTCGAGGATGTTGCGGAAGTCGGCGGCGACGAGGGTCGGGATGCTCTGCGCGAAGCG
>DATAHD010000281.1:0-5186 GCA_036263395.1 Rhizomicrobium sp.
ACACCGTGGCTGAGCATCTGGAAGATGCCGCCGTCGATACCCTGATGGTTCAGGGTGAAGATGCCCATCGTCACGAAGCCCATGTGGGCGACGGACGAATACGCGATCAGCTTCTTCATATCCTCCTGCGCCAACGCCACCAGCGAGGCCCAGATGATGGCGACGATGGAAAGCGCGAAGACCATAGGCGCAAAAGTTTCCGAGGCGCTGGCGAACATCGGCACGGAGAAGCGCAGAAAGCCGTAGCCGCCCATCTTCAGCAGAATGCCGGCCAGGATGACGGAGCCCGCGGTCGGCGCCTCAACGTGCGCGTCCGGCAGCCAGGTGTGGACCGGCCACATCGGCATCTTCACCGCGAAGGAGGCGAAGAAGGCCAGCCATAGCCAGATCTGCATCTGCACCGGGAAGTGGGCATTGTTGATGATCTCCTCGACGTCGGTCGTGCCGGTGTGCAGCCACATCGCGAGGATCGCGAGCAGCATCAGGACCGAGCCGAGCAGCGTGTAGAGGAAGAACTTGTAGCTGGCGTAGACGCGTCGCTTGCCGCCCCACACACCGATGATGATGAACATCGGGATCAGGCCGCCTTCGAACAGCAGGTAGAACAACACCAGGTCGAGGGCACAGAACACGCCGATCATCATGGTCTCGAGCACCAGGAACGCGACCATGTATTCGCGCACGCGGGTCTCGATCGATTCCCAGCTGGCGAGGATGCAGAACGGCATGAGGCCGGCGGTCAGCACGACGAACAGCATCGAGATGCCGTCGACACCCATGTGATAGCTGATTCCGTAGCCGAGCCAGTTGTAGCGCTCGACCATCTGAAACTGCGCGGTGTTGTTGTCGAAGTTGATCCAGATGAACAGCGACACGACGAACACGCCAAGGGTCGTGAACAGCGCGATCCAGCGGGCGCTTTTCGCGACGGTCTCATCGTTGCCGCCGAGCAGAAGAATGGCAGCAGCGCCGACGAGCGGCAGGAATGTGGCGAGGGAGAGGATGTGACTCACAGCGCACCTCCGTTGAAGGTGAACCAGGTCGCAAGGGCAAACGCGCCGATCAGCATGGCCAGGGCATAGTGGAAGATGTAGCCGGACTGCATCCGCACCGCGCCGCGAGTGACGTCAAGGACGCGGGCCGAGATACCGTCAGGGCCCAAGCCGTCGATCATCAGGCCATCGCCCTTCTTCCACAGGAAGCGGCCAATCCACATGGCCGGACGGACGAAGATGAAGTCGTACAGCTCGTCGAAGTACCACTTGTTGTAGAAGAACAGGTACACGAGGTTGCGCTTCTTCAGCATCTCGGCCGGCTTCTCAGGATGCAGGATGTAATAGTAGTAGGCGATGCCGAAGCCGAGGATCGTCAGCACAGTCGGCGCGAACTCGACCCAGTGCGGGAATTCTTCCTCGATCGGATGCAGGCCGTTGCCGGCGATGGCGCCGAGCGTGCCGTGCCAGAACTCCGCCGACTTCTCCCCCAGGAAGAAGGGATCGAAGACGATGCCGGCGAGCAGCGCACCGACGGCCAGGATGCCGAGCGGGACAAGCATCACCAACGGCGCTTCGTGGACTTCCTCCAGTTTGGGCGCATGGTGGTGGTGATCGTCATGGCCGTGATCGTCGGCAATCGGCTCTTCATGCGTCTCGTCGGCGTGTGAGCCGTGATGCGCGGCGGAGTGCGGCGCCGGATCGAGACCACGATAGCGGCCGTGGAAGGTCAGGAGGAACTGACGCCAGGAGTAGAACGACGTCATGCCGGCAGCGACCAGGGTCATCACGAAGCCATAGGCGGCGACGGGCATGTGGCCCTGTGCGGCGAAGGCGGTGTTGATGATCGCGTCCTTGGAATAGAAGCCGGCGGTGCCAATCCCGAGCAGCGGAATGCCGACGCCGGTGAGCGCCAGATTGCCGATCAGCATCATCAGCCAGGTGAACGGGATCTGCTTCGACAGGCCGCCCATCTTCCGCATGTCCTGCTCGTGATGCATGGCGTGAATCACCGCGCCGGCCGAGAGGAACAGCAGCGCCTTGAAGAAGGCGTGCGTGAAGAGGTGGAACATCGCGCCGCCATAGGCGGACACGCCGGCCGCGACGAACATGTAGCCGAGCTGCGAACAGGTCGAATACGCGATCACGCGCTTGATGTCGTACTGGAAGAGACCGACCGAAGCGGCGAAGAACGCCGTCGTCGCGCCGATGATGACCACGACCTCACGCGCGAACGGCGCCTGTTCGAACAGTGGCGAGCAACGGCAAACGAGGAACACACCGGCCGTCACCATGGTGGCGGCGTGGATCAGCGCGGAGACCGGCGTCGGGCCTTCCATCGCATCCGGCAGCCAGGTGTGGAGCAGGAACTGCGCCGACTTGCCCATCGCACCGACGAACAGCAGCAGGCAGAGCGTGGTCAGGATGTCGACGTTATGGCCGGCGAACGACATCGTCTTGCCGACCATGGACGGCGCGGCCTGGAACACGGCGTCGAAGTCGAGCGTCTTGAAGACGACGAAGACGCCGAAGATGCCGAGTGCGAAGCCGAAGTCGCCGACGCGGTTGACGACGAACGCCTTCATCGCGGCTGCGTTGGCTTCCGGCTTTTCGAACCAGAAACCGATCAGCAAATAGGAGGCGAGACCGACGCCTTCCCAGCCGAAGAACAGCTGGAGGAAGTTGTTGGCGGTCACCAGCATCAGCATCGCGAAGGTGAACAGCGACAGGTAGCTGAAGAATCGCGGACGATGCGGGTCTTCGTGCATGTAGCCGATCGAATAGAGGTGCACGAGCGAGGACACGCCAGTCACGACGACCAGCATGACGGCGGTCAGGCTGTCGATGCGAACGGTCCAGTTCACGGTCAGATCGCCCGAGCCGATCCATTCGAACAGCTGAACGATGTGCGAGTTGCCCATCAGGGCGACGTCATAGAAGGCGTAAACCGACAGCGCGGCGGAGGTGAACAGGCCCGCGGTGGTGATCAGCTCGCTGGGGCGGGCGCCGAGATAGCGGCCGCCCAGCCCGGCGATGGCCGAGCAGATGATCGGGATGAAGACGATGGCTGCGTACAACATGAGCTGTGGTCAGCCTTTCATCAGGTTGACGTCCTCAACCGCGATGGTGCCGCGGTTGCGGAAATAGATGACGAGAATGGCAAGGCCGATGGCCGCTTCGGCGGCGGCGACGGTCAGAATGAAGAGCGCGAAAATCTGGCCCTGCAGGTTGCCGAGGAAGGCGCTGAACGCGACGAAGTTGATGTTCACCGCGAGCAGGATGAGTTCCACCGACATCAGGATGATGATGATGTTCTTGCGGTTCATGAAGATGCCGAACACGCCGATCGTGAAGATGATCGCCGCGACGAACAGGTAATGGCCGAGACCGATTTCCATTTTTAGCCCCCCTGCCCCGGCTTCACGTCGACCACGGCCATCGTCTGGGCGGGGTCGCGTGCGTTCTGGACGGCGATGTTCTGCTTGCGCACACCGGGACGCGTGCGCAGCGTCAGCACGATGGCGCCGATCATGGCGACGAGCAGCACAAGGCCGGCCGTCTGGAAGTAGTAGACGTAGTCCGTATAGAGGACGTGGCCGATGGCTTCGGTGTTGCTCATGGCCTCCGGCGCCGCAACCGGCAGCTTACCGGCGAGCGCGGTCGGCTTGATCACCGAGGCAACCACCAGCTCCGAAATCAGGATCGCGGCGAACAGGACACCGATCGGCAGGTATTGCGCCGCGCCGCGCTTGAGCTCGGCAAAGTCGATGTCGAGCATCATCACGACGAACAGGAACAGCACTGCGACCGCGCCTACGTAAACCACGACCAGGATCATCGCGAGGAATTCGGCGCCGAGCAGGACAAACAGGCCCGCGGCGTTGAAGAAGGCCAGGATCAGGAACAACACGGCATGCACCGGGTTGCGCGACGCGACCACCATCAACGCGGACAGCGTGAGCACCGCCGCGAAGATGTAGAAGGCAATGGAGGCCAGCAGCATTCTCAGTGCTTTCTGAACGGCGCAGCGGTTTCCTCATCGAGGTAGCGGCCGCGTTCGATAATTTCCAAAACGTAGTCGTGATAGCTGACGCCGAGTTCTTCGGCCTTGCGGGCGCGGCGAATGCCGATCTCGGTCGTCGGCGGCGCCCACGCCTTCGCGTGCGCGATCTTCCAGCAGTGGTCGGCGTAGAGCAGTTCCACGTCCCAGGCCGGGCCGTTGTTGTGGCCGAGCCATTCGCTGAGCGGCAGGACGTAACCGGCCGCTTTCAGGTTCGCTTCCTTGCGCGCCTTGTCGGCGGCGACGAAGTAGGACTGCCGCGCCTTATGCGTCGAACGGCCCGCCTTGGAACGGGCGCGCGCCTGAATGTCTTCGAGGGACATCAGCGGACCTTCTCGGGTTGCGGGCGAGCGGCGGCAATCATCGATACGGCGCGTCCAGTTCGAGGTTGCGGGCGATCTCACGCTCCCACCGGTCGCCGTTCGCGAGCAGGCGGTTCTTGTCGTAGTAGAGCTCTTCGCGGGTTTCGGTCGCGAACTCGAAATTCGGGCCTTCGACTATGGCGTCTACGGGGCAGGCTTCCTGGCAAAGGCCGCAATAGATGCACTTCACCATATCGATGTCGTAGCGCGTGGTGCGGCGGCTGCCGTCTTCGCGCGGCTCGGCTTCGATGGTGATGGCCTGTGCCGGGCAGATCGCTTCGCACAGCTTGCAGGCGATGCAGCGTTCTTCGCCGTTGGGATAACGGCGAAGCGCGTGCTCACCGCGGAAGCGCGGGCTGAGCGGCCCCTTCTCGAAAGGATAGTTCAGCGTCGCCTTGGGACGGAAGAAGTAGCGCATCGCGAGGCCGAAGGCCTTCACGAACTCCCACAGGAAGATCGAACGCGCGGCGCGATCCAGCGTAGCCATCAGGCACCTCCTCTGACGAAGACGACCCATGCGGCGGCGATCACCACCCACACCAGCGACGTCGGCAGGAACACCTTCCAGCCGAGACGCATCAGCTGGTCGTAGCGGTAGCGCGGCACGATCGCCTTCACCATCGCCATCATGAAGAACAGGAACAGGATTTTCAGGACGAACCAGATGATGCCCGGCACGAGCGTGAACGGCGCGATGTTCAGCGGCGGCAACCAGCCACCGAGGAACAGGATCGTCATCATCCCGCACAGCATCATCACGTTGATATATTC
>DATAHD010000282.1:0-7802 GCA_036263395.1 Rhizomicrobium sp.
GAGCTACGCAGGACGACCTCCCCGCTGACGGGGGAGATGAACGTGGGGCGGATGGCGAGGCTCGCTGTTGAAGCAATGCGGGAGGTTTGCGCGAGCGAACGTGGGCGCGTGAAAGCGCGTTCCTATCAATCTGATGGCCGGCTGATTTCGGGTGCGCTTGGTCTTCTGTCCTCGCGTTCCACGGCGAGGCGGGTCTCTCTCAGTGTCCGCTGGAATTATCCGGGTATCCCGGTCCCTGGTTCGTTGCTCTGGCCAACGACAAAGGGCTGTCCCGCCGTCGCCACCGCGAGGGCGCAGGCCTCGCATGGAAGCCTGTTCAGGTGAGAGAGATGAATCTTTGGCGCGCCGTTCCGAAGCTGGATGCTCTACCGGGTGACGAGGTGTCTCGGCGGGCTGGCGCAGGCATTGGTTAGATCAGGCCGGTTGGCCGCATGGTTCACTCTCCTTCTTCCCGCCGATGCGGATTGCTGCCGGAGAAGATAGCTCGGCTATAAGATCAATACAAGAACAAAATAATATATTTGTACGATATTTGTATTCGGTGAAATGGCGGAAAAACTGGGAAATCTTGTCCTCCCCGTGAAACGGGGAGGTGGCTCGCCGCGGAGCGGCGAGACGGTGGGGTCTGTAAGCAATGATGTTGTTGCTGACCGCCCCCCTCGCCTCGCTTTGCTCGGCACTCCCCCGCTGCGCGGGGGAGATAAACCTCACCGCCTAGCCGGTTTGCCTTCGATCCAGAGCCAACGCGTGCGGTTGAAGTCTCGGACGTTTTCGACCCAGCCTTTCACGTACGGCGCCACGAGATCCTGCGTGGTGCGGAAGCGGGTTGGGATCCACGGGTAGTCGCTGAGCGCGATCGTCTCGGCTGCGAGCAGCAGCGCACCGCGCTTTTTGATATCGCGTTCCTGCATCGCCTGATCGAGCAACGCATCGAACTTCGGATTGGCATAGCGACTGTAGTTCTTGCCGCCGTCATGGCGGAAGAGGTCGAGGAAACTGGTCGCGTCGTTGAAGTCGGCGAACCATGAGGCGGCGCCGAGATCGAAATCGCCGTTGCGCAGATTGCGATAGTGGATCGCGGAGTCGACCGGCACGATCTCGAGATCGATGTAGATCGCCTTCAGCATCGCCTGCATCACCGCGGCGATGCGCTTCTGATCCGGATCGGCGACCATCTCATACGTCAGATGCAATCGGTTCCCCGGCCCGTAACCTGCCTGCTCCATCAGCCAGCGTGCCTTCTCCAGCCGCGCGGCGTACGGCAGGCGCCAGAAGTCGAGCTTCGCGGTGCGGGGATAGTTCGCAACACCGGGCGGCACGAGGCTGTAGGCCGGTGGATCGCCCAGCCGCAGCACCTTCTCCGTGATGACCTCGCGATTGTACGCAAGGTTCAGCGCCCGCCGCACGCGCCGGTCGTTCAGCGGCGGATGCTTAAAGTTGATCGCGACGTAAGAGAGGCCGAGATACGGAATATTGTGCAGATACGCCTTCATATGCGTGCGCAGCCAGGCAAGCTGCGACAGCGGCATCGGTGTCTGCGTATCGAGTTCGCCGGCGCGCAGGCGATTGAGCCCCGCACCGGAATCCTGTGTCGGGTAATAGTTCACCACATCGATCCGCACATGCGCCGCGTCGTAGAAGCGCGGGTTCTTCACCATTGTGATGTGATCGTTCGCCACCCAAACGGTCGGAACATAAGCGCCGTTGCCGACGTAGTTCTGCGGCTTCGACCACGCGCCGCCTTTCGCCAGCAGGACATGCCGCGGCAAGGGATAAGCGGTCTCGTGTGTGAGCAGCTCCGGCAGATACGGCGCCGGATGTTCGAGCGTTACGATCAGAGTCCGATCGTCTGTCGCTTTTATGCCGAGCGCCGCCGGCGGCAGCTTGCCGTCGCTGATCGCATGCGCATTTTTCACGATCCACAGATTATAGGCGTAAGCGGCGTTGTTCGCCGGGTTCATCAGCCGCTGCCATGCGAAGACGAAGTCCTGCGCCATCACCGGCCGCGCGTCGGACCACAGCTGATCGCGCAGGTGAAAGGTCCACGTCCGGCCATCGGCCGACGTCTCCCAGCGCAGCGCCGATCCGGGGATCGGCCGCGCCGCCGCATCCATCGTCGTCAGGCCGGTAAGAAGATCGCCAACAACGTTGGACTCGGCGAGCGTATCGACGAAATGCGGATCGAGGCTTTTGGGCTCTGCCCCGTTGCCGCGATTGAGCACCATCGGCGCGGCGACGGCGCTGGAGAAGACGGCGGCAAAGGCCGCGGACAGGAGGAATCGGAAAGGCCGCATGCCCAAAGGCTACTGCGGCTTGACCTCTTCCTTCCACAGCCAGCGCGAGCGGTTGAAGTTGCGCATGTTCGCAGTCCAGCCCTTCACCTGCGGCATGACGATGTCGAGCGTCTGACCGAAGCGGGTGGGAACGACGGCATAGTCGTCGAGCGCGATCTGCTCCGCCTGCTTCAGGAGTTCGCCGCGTACCTTTGCGTCTGCCGTATCCTGCGCCTGCGCAAGCAGTGCGTCGAACTTCGGGTTCGAATAGGAGCCGTAATTGTTGCCCGCACCGGTCTGCAGCAGATCGAGGAAGGTAGACGCATCGTTGAAGTCGGCGACCCATGCTGCCGTCGCAATATCGAAACTATGCTGCTGCATGTTGCGATAGTGGATCTGGGTGTCGATCTGCACAATGTCGATGTCGACGTAGATCGCTTTCAGCATCGCCTGATATGCCGCCGCATAACGTTTGCTGTCCGGCGTTGTTGTTGTTTCGTAGCCGAGTTTCAGCGGATTGTTCGGCCCATAGCCGGCCGCCTTCATCAATTCCTGCGCCTTCTGGATGCGCTGGGGATAGGTGAGCGACTTGAATGCAAAGCCTGCCCCGACCGGATAGTGGGCGGTGCCCGGCGGCACGAAGCTGTAGGCCGGTGGATCGCCCAGCTTGATGATCTTGTCCGCCATCTCCTCGCGATTGTAGGCGAGATTGAGCGCTTCGCGGATGCGTGGATCGTTCAGCGGCTTGTGCTCGAAATTCAGTACCAGATAGTAGTTGACGAGGCTCGGCACCATGCTGAGCTCTTTCTTCATGTTGGCGCGAAGCCAGTCGATCTTCACCGCCGGCAGCGTGTAAAGCGTGTCGAGTTCACCGGAGCGCAGGCGGTTGATCGCCGCCACGTTGTCCGTCGTCGGGTAGTAGATGATGGTGTCGAGCTTCACATGCGCCGCGTCGAAGAACTTCGGGTTCTTCACCATCGTCAGGTGGTCGTTCGGCACCCACTCCTTCACGATGTAGGGACCGTTTGCGACATAGTTCTCCGGCCGCGACCACGCCTGTCCCTTCGCTTCAACCACATGGCGCGGCAGCGGCCACGTCGTCTGGTGCAGCAGATACTCTTCGAAGTACGGCGCCGGGTGTTCGAGTGTGATGACGAGCGTTTTGTCGTCGATGGCTTTGATGCCGAGTGCGGACGGCGGCAGCTTGCCTTCGCTGATCGGCTTCGCGTTCTTGATCAGCCACAGATAGTAGGAGTAGGGCGCGGCGGTTTTCGGATTGATGATGCGCTGCCAGGCGAAGACGAAGTCGTCCGCCGTCACCGGATGCCCGTCGGACCATTGCGCGTCGCGCAGGTGGAACGTCCAGGTCTTGCCGTCCGGCGACGTTTCCCATTTGGTCGCCATGCCGGGCATCGGCTCGCCATTGGCCGCATCGGTGGTCAGGCCCATGATCATGTCGCCGACCAGGAAGGCTTCCCACTGACCGTCGATAAAGTCCGGGTCGAGGCTCTTCGTTTCGGACAGGTTGCCGCGGTTCAGCGTCTTCAGGTCATGGCTGCCGTCGTCGGCGCCCGGCGAACAGGCCGAAATTGCGAAGGCGAGGGCTGCAACTGCCGCTATCCGCATGCGATACATCGATGGAAGGCCCTATGATGGATGGGGAGAGTGCTTCGGGTTCGCGTGCAAACGAAAAGGTGACATGCTTCCGAAAGACGCGCCACTCGCACTTCGCCAAGGCTTATCTTAGTCTGTGGGCAGCGTCCTTTCGATACTGTGCACATATAACCAGAGGTCAATAAACGGGACATGAACGCGCGCTCCATCACGCTGGGCCTGGTGCTTCTGGCAACCCTTGCAACGCCGGCGGTTGCCGGTGCGCGAGACGACCTGCTGCAAGCGATAAACAAATGTGCCGGTGTCGCCGACAATACTGAGCGGCTGGCCTGTTACGATGCGCTGAAACCGCAGGTTACGGCTGCTATCGCGGAGCCGCCCCCGCAGCAGGTGGCCGAGGCGGCGCCTCCGGGCGGCAAAGAGAATGGCTCCTCCTGGTTCGGGCTCGACAATCTGTTCAGTGGTAAGGCCGCGCCGCAGACCAAGCCGGAGCAGTTCGGCAGCGACCAGCTTCCCAAGGAGCAGGCGGTGAAGCTGATGCCGCCGGCGATTGCGGCAGCGGAGGAGCTGGACAGCATCAGCGCGACCCTGACCGATTACGCCACCAACTCCACCGGCCACTACATCGTCTTCCTCGACAACGGGCAGACCTGGCAGCAGGCGGAGGCGGACATCTACATGCCGCATCTGCGCAAGAAGGCGGGCGACAACAAAGTCGTCATCACGCGCGGCATGATGGGCACCTATGAGATGAAGGTGAACGACGCCAACCGCGTCTACAAAGTGCGGCGCATCAAGTAGCGCGGGCTCTGCTCAGGCGGGATCGTGCTCGGCCACGAGATGGCCGGGTGCGACTTCAATCAGCTTGGGCCGGTATTGCTCGGCGTCGGGATCGTCGATCCGCTTCGACTTCAGGAAGGTGAGTTGCGCGCGCGTGTCGAGCGGCGAGGGCAGGTCGCCCGAGAGCTTGATGTGCGCCTTGCTGCGCTGCTTCTGCGGATCGGGGATCGGCACGGCGGAGATCAGGGCGCGCGTATAGGGATGGCGCGGGTCGTTGTAGATCGTGTTGCGATCGGCGAATTCCACGACGCGGCCGAGATAGAGCACCATCACGCGGTGCGAAATCTGGCGCACGACCGACAGGTCGTGGCTGATGAAGATCAGCGACATGCCGAACTCCGCCTGGAGGCTGACGATCAGGTCGATGATCTGTGCCTGGATGGAAACGTCGAGTGCGCTGACCGCTTCGTCGCAGACGACGAGCTTCGGCTTCAGGATCATCGCGCGGGCGATGCCGACGCGCTGGTTCTGGCCGCCGGAGAATTCGTGCGGGTAGCGATTGACCCAAGCGGGATCGAGGCCGACGCGCTCCATCATGTCGCGCACTTCGGCGGCGATCTGCGCTCGGGTGAGTTCGGGGCGGAGCGTCTTCAGAGGCTCAGCAATCGACTGGCTGACCGTCATGCGCGGGTCGAGGCTGGCAAGCGGATCCTGAAAGACGATCTGGAATTCCTTGCGCAGGCGGCGGGTCTCTTCCTTGCTCGACTTGCTGAGGTCCTTGCCGCACCACACGACGGCGCCCTCGGTCTTCGGCACCAGCTGCAGCACTGCGCGGGCGAGGGTGGACTTGCCGCAGCCGGATTCACCGACCACGCCGAGCGTCTCACCCTGCTTCAGGTCGAACGTCACGCCGTCGACGGCGCGCAGCGGTTTGACCTCGCGAAACGGAAAGCTGCCCATCGCGACGGGAAAGTAGACCTTCAGGTCTTCGACGTTGAGCAGCGTCTTGTCGAGCACCGCGGGCACGGGTTGCGCGTGGCCTTTGCGATCCGGCGCATCGAGGCGCGGCATCGCATCGAGCAGCATCTTCGTGTAGTCGGACTTCGGCTGGTAGAAGATGTCGTTCACCGGTCCGGCTTCGACGATATTGCCGTTGCGCATGACCTGTACCTTGTCGGCGAGGCCGGCGATCACGCCCATGTCGTGCGAGATGAGCACGATGGCGGTGCCAAGCTCCGTCTTCAGGTCGCGCATGATCTCGAGGATCTGCGCCTGCACCGTCACGTCGAGTGCGGTGGTTGGTTCGTCGGCGATCAGAAGATCGGGGCCGCACACCGTCGCCATCGCGAT
The DNA here is from genome assembly GCA_036263395.1 of Rhizomicrobium sp. Classification (GTDB taxonomy): domain Bacteria; phylum Pseudomonadota; class Alphaproteobacteria; order Micropepsales; family Micropepsaceae; genus Rhizomicrobium. Next base: position 6,018 of record DATAHD010000282.1, read on the forward strand.
CATCACGCGTTGGCGCATGCCGCCGGAGAGTTCGTGCGGATATTGCGACATCCGCTGGCGCGCTTCGGGAATGCGAACGAGTTCGAGGATTTCGACCGCGCGGCGCTCGGCTTCGCTGGCAGGCAGGCGCTGGTGGATGCGCAGCGCTTCCATGATCTGCTGCCCGACGCGCATGTGCGGGGTCAGCGAGGTGAGCGGGTCTTGGAAGATCATCGTGATCTTGGAGCCGCGCAGCTTGTTCAACTGCCGCTCCGGGATGCCGAGGATCTCTTCGCCGCGATACTTCACGCTGCCGGTCGCGATGCCGTTCTGCGAGAGAAGGCCGAGCGTGGCGAGAAAGAGCTGGCTTTTACCGGAGCCGGACTCGCCGACCACGCCGAGGCATTCGCCGGCGTTGATCGTGAAGCTTGCGTTCTTGACGGCGTGCACTTCGCCATCTGCCGTGCGGAAGCGGACGTTGAGATCCTTGACGTCGAGAAGGGGTGTCGGATCGCCTGCCATCTAGCGATCCTTCGGGTCCAGCGCATCGCGCAGCCCGTCCCCGATGAAGTTGAAGCAGAACAAGGTCACCGCCATGAACGCGGCCGGGAACAGGAGCAGCCACGGCGCGGTCTCCATCTGGTCCTTGCCTTCGGAGATCAGCACGCCCCACGAGGTGAGCGGTTCCTGAATGCCGAGGCCGAGGAAGGAGAGGAAACTCTCCGACAGGATCACCGCCGGGATGGTCAACGTGACGTAGATGACGACCGGGCCGAGCACGTTGGGCACGATGTGGCGGAAGATCATGGAGAAGGTGCCGACGCCGGCGGCGCGCGCGGCCTCGATGAATTCTTTCTGTTTGATGGAGAGTGTCTGACCGCGAACGATACGGGCCATGGTCAGCCACTCCACCGCGCCGATTGCCACGAACAGCAGGATGAAGTTTCGCTTGAACACCACCATCAGGATGATGACGAAGAAGATGAACGGCAGCGAATAGAGCACGTCGACGATGCGCATCATGATCGCATCGACCACGCCGCCGACATAACCGGCGATTGCGCCATAGGTGATGCCGATGATGAGGCTGACCAGGGTGGCGACGAGGCCGACCGCGAGCGAGACGCGCGCGCCGTAGAGAAGGCGGACGAAGAGATCGCGGCCCACGGCATCCGTGCCGAACCAGTGCGTTCCACCGGCGTAGCAGAGCGGCGTGTCGCCCGGCCACCAGTTCGGCGCACAGGAGACGATCGTGTAGTCCTGCGCATCGTAGCTGTACTGCGACAGCAGCGGCGCGAAGATCGCCATCAGTGTGATGATCGTCAGGATGACCGCGCCCAGCAGTGCGGCGCGGTTGCGCATCATGCGACGGCGGGCATCGACCCACAGGCTGCGCCCCTGCACGTCGAGCGCACGCTCCATCACTTCCTCGGTGCGGCCGGCAGCGCTCATTTGTATTTCACGCGCGGATCGAGCGCCGCATAGAGGATGTCGGCGAGCAGGTTGAAGAGGATGACGAAGCTTGCGTAGAAAATGATGACGCCCATCACCAAGGTGTAATCGCGGTTGAGGGCGCCTTGCACGAAGTAGCGGCCGATGCCGGGCAGTTGAAAGATCGTCTCAATGACCAGCGAACCCGTCAGCATGTAGGCCGTCGCCGGGCCGAGATAGCTCACCAGCGGGAGCAGGCCGGCGCGCAGTGCGTGCTTCACCACCACCATGCGATTGGGCAGGCCCTTCGCGCGCGCGGTTCGCACGTAGTTGGAGTGCAGCACCTCCACCATGCTGCCGCGCACGAGGCGGGAG
>DATAHD010000283.1:0-14254 GCA_036263395.1 Rhizomicrobium sp.
AATGCCGCGCCCGCATGGCTCCCTTGAAAGGTGCGCCTTTCGCCCTTACTCTTTACCCGCTTCGCCTTTCGATGGAAAATTGAAAATCAAGGCGTAACAAGGCTTTAGCACAGTCACCCGCGTTCATCCGGCTTTCCAAAACAGTTGGGCCGGAGGGAACGCTTTTGACGTTATTGGGATTACGAGTGCCATGGAAAAGATACCGATGACCGCTTCGGGCTACCGGGCCCTGGAAGACGAGATCAACCACCTGAAAAGCGTGGAGCGCCACGAGATCATCAAGGCGATCGCGGAAGCGCGCGCCCACGGCGACCTTTCGGAAAATGCCGAATATCACGCGGCCAAGGAGCGCCAGAGCTTTATCGAAGGCCGCGTCCTCGAGCTTGAGGATATGGTCGGCCGCGCCGAGGTGATCGACGTTTCGAAGCTCTCCGGCACGACGGTGAAGTTCGGCGCCACGGTCACGATGGTCGACGAAGACACCGACCAGGAAAAGAAATACCAGATCGTGGGCGACCATGAGGCGGACGCCAAGCAGGGCCGCATCTCGATCTCTTCCCCGATCGCACGCGCGCTCATCGGCAAAGGCAAAGGCGACAGCGTCGAAGTCGCAGCCCCCGGCGGCGCCCGCTCCTACGAAATCCTGAAAGTGGAATTCGTCTGAGCAAAAAAAGTGCGCGGGAAGGGGAGCTCCCGCGCAAAGTTACTCACGGAACGGTTTGAGCGGCGCGCCGGCGATCGGCACGCCGTTCTGATTCAGGCGAGATAGCCGACGTATTTCTCCGGCGCCGCGTTGACGTCGTCGAGCAGCGCTTCTTGTGCCGGCGAGAGATTGTCCGACATCGGCGCGAGCTGACCGATCTTGCCGTGCAGCCATTCGATCGGATCGTGTCCTTCGACCCAACCGAGATTGGGCCGCTGGATCTGATAGCCGATGAGCTTCTGCAGCCGCACCGGCAGATCGCGCGCCACCTCCGCCGGGATCGAGAGCAGCAGCTTCTCGCTCGGCGCCAGCCAGCCCAGGCGATAGCTCATCACCACGCCGCGGCGCACCGCATCCGAACGGTTCGCACCGCCGCCATGTAGCGTCCCGCCGAGCCACAGAACGACCGAGCCCGCCGGCGCAACCGCAGGCAACGCCTCGCCCGGCTCCGGATGGCGGTCGCGCGACCACTTGTGACTGCCGGGGATCAGACGCGTCGCGCCGTTCTCCTCGGTGAAGTCGTCGATCGCCCACATCGCGTTCGACATGATCTCGAACGTGTTGGGGAACGGCCAGATATCCTCGTCGCGGTGCAGGAACTGCGGCGGCTCACCCGGACCGATGCCAATGCCTTGCGTCAGGTTGAGTTCGATCGCATCGCAAGTCGGCGACGACGGATCGCCTTTCAGCGCAAACTCCATCAGCGGCAGCACCAGCGGATGGATCGCAAGCTGCGCCGTGGAGCGCGCTTTCGCGAACAAACCGCCAAAGCGCAGCGTCTGGCGCCCGAAGAACGGGCCGGTGCCGCAATGCGCGCGGTTGAACCACGGCGCAAGCTCCTTGCGGAGGTCAGCCAGCGCGGCGGCGTCGATGGCATGTTCGAGCACAAGCACGCCTTCGCTCTTGAGCAGATCGAGCGCAGTGTCGAAATCCGTCGTCCGCGCATCGAGGCGCGGCAGCGACTGCACACCGGCGGCGAAACTGTTGGTCATCAGTGTCATGGCAGCCTCCCCTAGTGCAGCGAGCCAGCGCCGGCGCGCTGCGCCTGCTTGCGTTCGATGACGGCGGAAAGCTGTTCGCCCGTCGCCTGCGGGGTCTGTCGCGCGAAGGCGATGACCTGCTTAACCAGCGCGAGATCGTTCGGCGCGAGACGGCCGGCGGTGAGCAGCAGCTCCATCTCCTGCGGCGTCAGCGTCGCCGCGCTCGGTGTCGGCATCAGCACCGATCCGGCGACGCGCAGCTCGCGGCGCACGCGGCTGAGCTCGTGGCGGTTCACCGTCACGCCGAAGCCGATCACCTCGCCTTCGTCATACGCGCTCGGCAGACCCAACGGGCTGATGTTCCACGGATAGCGCAGCACCTGCGACCACAGGAACGTATCGACCATCGCGACAAGGCGCGACACACCGGCCAGGGTCGCGGCCTCGATGCAGGCCAGCAGCACTTCATTGCGCCGCTTGATGCCCTGGCGCAGGCGGTTGCTCTTGGTCGCGAAGATGCGGCTGATCTCCCAGATGTCGCTGCCGCGCACATCGCCGGATTCCGGCTCGATCAGGTGCGGGAAAACATCGGCGACGATGCATTTGTCGTCGGTCGGACGCGCCCGCATGCTGACGGCGACATGGCCGTCCTCATCCAGGGCAATGAAGTAGATGGCGCGATCGTCATCGCTGCCGTCGAATTCGCCGCCATCGCGCACCTGCATCGCGGCCCAGCCGCGCTCCTCGATGAAGTGGATGCGGCGCAACTCGTGCATTTCCTTGAGCTCGGCACGGTACAGGTGCCGGTTCTCTTGGGTAATCATATGGATCATCACTCGAACTCCAGCTGTCACTGCGTTCGATGATGTTCACTACTAATAGTTGATGTAGTCCTCCATCAGGAGGGGTTGTTCGGCAACCAACCGTTGTTCGCGGATTTCATCACAGCCTGGACGCGCGACCGGACGCCGAGTTTGGTCTTTGCCCGCTCGATATGCTCGTGAACCGTCCATTGCGAGATGTTCAGGATTTCCGAGATGTCCCAGTCGGATTTCCCCTCACTGACCCACGCCAGGCATTCCGACTCGCGCTGCGAGAGCGGCGATTTCCCGAGGCCCTTCTTGCCAGGCGCTTCCAGAACCCGAGCCCCCTGGACGCAGTAGGACTGGCCCAAGGTCGTCAGCATCATCAGCGAATCGGGATTGAGCTTCTTCTCCGGCGTACTGAACCGGACGCAGTAGAGCTCGTCCTCGTCGCCAGGGACCGGGATGACCACCCCGTTACCCGCGCCGGCTTCAGACGCCTCGACCCGGATCTGTTTGCCGGCCGAGGACAGCTCGTCCCAAGGCGTTTCGTCCCAGGCGAAAATGCGGCTCGCTGTGAAGAGCTTCTTCACGCAGGGGTCTTTGCGCAGGTAGCCGCGGGACAAGTAGTAATTGTCCCAGTCGGCGTAGGACCGGCCGAACAGCACCCGCATCCGGACCCGCGACCGGTTAGGTCCGAGCGCCAGGGCGCAGGAGAATCGATCGAATTCGAAGGGTTCGAGCGCCTTACCGAACAAATCCTGCAGCTCGTCCAGCGAGCCGCACGATGAGGCACCGCGGATGAAGTCCCAGGCTGGCCGGTATGTCGATTTCATAGGCACTAGTTACGCTGCACTTGGTCTTCCGGCGAAAACTATAGTGAATCTAAAGTAAACGGAAAACAGGAGAGTTCCGTCCGTCCTTCCCTAGCGCTGCTTGGGAGCGACCACATGCCCCTCCCTTAACCGCGATTTTTGTTGTGACTTGTTTTGTATATCCCTTAAATCAAGTTCTTAGAATCAGCGTTATAAATCAATATCTTCATTATCCGCGGAGACGTTATGAAGCGTAAGACCAGAGGCCAGGCTACCGATATCGATGCTCACGTGGGTGAGCGTATTCGGGCGCTGCGCGAACAACGTGGCATGAGCCAGGAAGCCCTGGGCCAGAGCGTCGATGTCTCTTTCCAACAGATCCAGAAGTACGAGCGCGGCACCAATCGCGTGGGTGCAAGCCGTCTGTTCGAACTTTCGCAGGTGTTCAACGTGCCAGTGGAAACATTCTTCAGCGGCCTTCCCTCCGAAGGCAAAGATGACGCTGAGGCACGCGCTGCCGTAAGTCAGCTTTCGCAGTTCGCGCGCTCGCGGGAAGGCGGCGAGTTGATGATGGCGTTCGCGAGCATCAAAGACGTGAAGGCGCGCCGTCAGATCCTGCAGCTCATCAAGACGCTCGCCCCCGACGAAGACTAAGCGCGCTTCGCAACTAACGCTGCTAGCTCAGCGATTTCTGTGAAGCTTCCGCCGGGCGATAACTCCGCAAGCCCGGCGCGCAACTCCGATTCAAACTGTGCGTGCTTCTCGCCGAGCCGTTCCGGCGACGACGTCGAAAGCGAACGCGCGAGACCAATGACGTCGTCTGCGGTGAGTTCGCGCTTCACCGTCACGCCGCAAATCTCCAGCACTGGAAATCCGGAGTCGAACAACAGCGACTCGTCCGAGCGATAATTCACATCGCGCTTCGATTTCTGGTTCGGCGACTCCAACCGTCCGTATTTGTTAGCGAGATCCGTCGTCAAACGTCGCCACGCATTTTCCATCGTCGATGGATGACTGTCGTCGAAGAACGCGAGCGCGCCATCGCGCGTGACGAGGCGATCGAGCACATCGAGCGTCGCCGCTCGATCCATCCAGTGGAACGACCGCCCCATCGTCACCAGCTTGAACGGCCCGATCCCCTGCGGCAGCGCGAACGAGCTGGCCTGAAGCAGCGTCACGGCGACGCCCGCGGCATCGGCCTCTGCCTGCGCCTGGGCCAGCATGTCCGGTTCCGGATCGACGCCCGTGACGTGCATGCCGATTTTGGCGAACGGCACCGCCAGCAGCCCCGGCCCACAGCCGAGATCCATCACCGCGTCGCCGGGCTTGAGGCCCACCACCGCTGCAACGCGCGCTATCAGCGATTCGGGATAGCCCAGCCGATAGCGCACATAAAACGGCACCGTGGAGCGAAAGCGGCGTGGATTGAAGGCGTCTGGCGTCGTGTTCACGGGCGGCGGCTCCGGGATTGGTGCTTTGATATCGGCCCTTAGCCTCTATATTAGCAGCCACAATCTCAGGCTGGAATCATGGCGACCATCGCGCTCGTCGACGACGACAAGAATATCCTCACCTCCGTCAGCATGCTGCTGGAGCAGGAGGGGTATCACGTCAAAACCTACTCTGACGGCGCCGCCGCCCTCACCGCGCTCGCCGCCGCCCCGCCCGATCTGGCCGTGCTGGACATCAAGATGCCGCGCATGGACGGGCTCGAACTGCTCCGCCGCCTGCGCCAGGCGGCCGATGTGCCGGTCATCTTCCTCACCTCCAAGGATGAGGAGATCGACGAGCTGATGGGCCTCAATGCCGGCGCCGACGACTACATCCGCAAGCCCTTCTCCCAGCGCCTGCTGCTGGAGCGCGTGAAAGCGGTGCTCCGCCGCAACGATGGCCACAAGGGTGAGAAGCCCGTGCCCGGCGATCCAAAGACCGAGACGATGGTGCGCGGTAAGCTTGCCCTCGATCCGCAGCGCCATGAGTGCACCTGGGACGGCAAGCCCGTCCGCCTTACTGTTACCGAATTCCTGATCCTTCAATGCCTGGCGCAGCGGCCCGGTTTCGTGAAGAGCCGCGACAACCTCATGGACGCGGCCTATGACGATCAGGTCTATGTCGACGACCGCACGATCGACAGCCACATCAAGCGCCTGCGCAAGAAGTTCAAGGCGGTGGCCGACGACTTCGATGCGATCGAAACGCTGTATGGCGTTGGGTATCGCTATCGGGAAGCCTGACGCGCGCGCATGAGCTTCCTCGGCGAACCTGTCCGTCGCCGATTTTCCGCGCTCACGCGGCGGATATTGCTCTTCAACATCGGCGCCTTGCTCGTCCTCATCGTCGGCGTATTCTTCGTGCAGTCGAGCCGCCTCGGCCTGATCGACGAACGCATCGCCGGCATTAAGGACCAGGCCTCCATCGTCGCCGGCACCTTGGCGGAATACACGACGGTGCCGGAGAACCGCTCCATCAATCCGGCGCTCGCCGAGCCCTTGATGCGCCAGCTCATCGCGCCGACGCGCCTCCGCGCCCGCCTTTACGACACGCATGGCCGACTGATCACCGACACGCGCAACCTGCTCGCCCGCAACATCGTGCAGATATCCGATCTGCCGCCGATCGACCGCCTCAGCCAGTTCAACGAATGGCTCAACCGCGTCTACGAGGGCATCATGGGCGTGCGCCCATTCGCCGATCTGGATCGGTACTTCGAGGCCGAGGCCAACGGCCGCGCTTACAGCGAAGTGCGCTCCGCTCTCACTGGCGATATCGCGACCGCCGAACGCGTCGATAACAACAACAAACTCGTCCTCTCGGTCGCCGTGCCGATCCAGCGCTTCAAGGCGGTCTACGGCGTCGTCATGGTCTCAACCGAAAGCGGCGACATCGACGCGGTGCTGCGCGAGCAACGTGCCACTTTGCTGGAAGTCTCGCTGCTGGCGTTCGGCGTCCTCGTCCTCTCCTCGATCTTCCTGTCCGGCACCATCGCCGAGCCGGTGCATCGCCTCGCCGAAGCCGCCGACCGGGTGCGCCGTGGCCGTGTGGGACGCGAGACCATCCCGCGCATGGATGAGCGGCAGGACGAAATCGGCGAACTTGCCGCCAGCCTCTCCGCGATGACACAGGCGCTTTATGATCGTATCGACGCCATCGAAAGCTTCGCCGCCGATGTCGCGCATGAGCTCAAGAACCCGCTTACCTCGCTCAAGAACGCCGTCGAGATGCTGGTGCGCGCGAAGGATGACGAGTCCCGCCTCAAGCTGATGGCCATCGTGAAGAGCGATGTTGGCCGCATCGACCGCCTCATCACAGACATCTCCGACGCCTCGCGCCTCGACGCCGAGATGAGCCGCGAGGAGCAGCAGCCGGTGGAAATCGCGCGCCTGCTTGAGACCATTGTGGAGGTCTATCGCACCACCGGACATGCGCGCGAGATCGCGCTCACCATCGACCTTCCCACCGACGCCACCGCCATCGGTCGCGCCGAGCGCTTCGGTCAGATCTTCCGCAATCTGATCGACAACGCGATCTCCTTCAGCCCGCCCGAAGGAATCGTCAGGATCGGCGCAGAGCAGCGCGATCACTTCGTCCGCGTCACGGTCGATGACGACGGTCCCGGCATTCCACCCGACAATCTCGAAACGATCTTCAACCGCTTCTACACGGAGCGGTCGTCGGAACAGGGCGGCTTCGGCAAGAACTCCGGCCTCGGTCTTTCCATCGCACGCCAGATTGCAACCGGTGCCGGTGGCCGCATCTGGGCGGAGAACCGCGAGCCGCATGGCGCGCGCTTCGTCGTCGAACTGCCGCTCACCGCATGATCACGATCAACATCCACGCGACCTGCATTCGCCTCGGCAAAGCGGGCAAAGCGTTCGGCGCGCCACCAACTTCGGGCGTCCTCATCCTCGGCCCGAGCGGCGCCGGCAAATCCGATCTCGCACTCCGCCTCATCGAACGCGGCGCCGATCTCGTCGCCGACGATCGCACGGACCTGCGTATCGACCGTGGCGCGCTCACCGCCAGCACCCCCGCCAACATTGCCGGACTGTTGGAAATACGTGGCCTCGGCATTATCGAGCTGCCGCACCGCCCAAAGGCGACAATCTCACTTGTTGTTGAACTGAGGCCGCGCATCGAACGCATGCCGGTGCACGGCCGCTACACGCCGCCAGCACCGTTAAAGCTCGCAGCGAACAAGCTCCCGCCGTTAATCTTCGTGAATCCCTTAGAAGCCTCAGCACCCGCGAAGGTTGCAGCCGCTGCGGCAGCTTTTGCGTCCGGATTGTTCCGCGACACTGTCAAGCAGGTTAAGCGCGGATAATCCTCTTCCCTGCAGTAACAGGCTTGTTATGTTTCGCGCGCCAAACGCCACGACCCACCGCGGACATGCTTGGAATAGTACTCGTTACCCACGGCCGACTGGCGCAGGAATTCATCTCCGCGATGGAACATATCATCGGCCCGCAGACGCATGTGCGCGCGGTGTGCATCGGCCCGGAAGACGACATCGAACGCCGTCAGCGTGAGATCGCCGCTGCCGCGAAGTCTGTCGATCTCGGTGACGGCGTTGTTATCGTGACGGACATGTTCGGCGGCACGCCGTGCAACCTCGCACTCACCTTGCTCGAGAAAGGCAAGATCGAAGTGCTCGCCGGTGCCAACCTGCCGAGCCTCATCAAACTCGCCGAAGTGCGCGCCACGCGCACGCTCGATCAGGCGGTGAAGGAAGCGATCGACGCGGGCCGCAAATATCTGCGCTCCGGATCGGCGGATCTGGGCTGAGCCACGTGAAGATCACCGTCACCATTCCGAACAAGAAGGGCCTGCACGCCCGCGCTTCGGCAAAGGTCGTGGAAGCCGCCGCCCGTTTCAAATCGCACATCACCATCAGCAAGGCGGGACAAAGCGTCGACGCGCGCTCTGTCATGGGCCTGATGATGCTCGGCGCGCCGCAAGGCACCGAAGTCGACATCGAAGCCGAAGGCCCCGATGCCGAAGAAGCCCTCGCCGCGCTCAAGGCGCTGGTCGAAGTGAAGTTCGGCGAAGACTGACCGCGCACAACTCCGCGTGACCGCCGCGCGATTGGCGTTGCGCGCCGCCTGCCCTTGCGCAACTCTGCGAACGCAGTTGGGGGACTAGCGGTATGGAACCAAAAGGCGGGCTTCCGGCCTGGGGCGCGGCAGCGATTGTTGTCGCCACCATCGTCATTGCGGCGCTGCTCGTCCCGCACAAGTCCGGCAAGACCTGGACGGCGGCCGACGACAAATTCCCCAACGATGAATTTCCCTCCACCTATAAACCGTGGCCGTCGAAGCCGACCCTGATCCGCGGCGCCACTGTTCTCACTGCCACGGATAAAGAGATCGATGGCGGCGACGTACTGATGGAGAACGGCAAGATCACCGCCGTCGGCAAGAACCTCACCGCGCCAGCCGGTGCCATCATCGTCGACGGCAATGGCAAGTTTGTCACGCCCGGCGTGATCGACATCCACTCGCACCTCGGCGTCTATCCCTCGCCGTCCAACGAAGCGACGCAGGACGGCAACGAAGCGACAAAACCGACGACCCCGGAAGTGCGCAGCGAGAACTCGGTGTGGCCGCAGGACCCAGGCTTCGGCCGCGCGCTGGCGGGCGGTGTGACATCGCTGCAGATTCTGCCGGGCTCCGCGAACCTGATTGGCGGCCGCTCCGTCATTCTGAAGAACGTGCCCGCGATCACCTCGCAGGCGATGAAATTTCCCGGTGCGCCGTACGGCGTGAAGATGGCGTGCGGTGAAAATCCGAAACGCGTCTACGGCAACAAAGGCGGCCCCTCGACGATGATGGGCAACGTCTATGGCTACCGCAAAGCCTATCTCGACGCAGTGGAGTATCGCGACAAGTGGCGCGGTTACTGGAAGGGTGGCGAGAAGGGCGATGCGCCCGGCCGCGACATCGGCCTTGAGACTCTCGCCCTCGTGCTCGACGGCAAGATCACGATCCAGATGCACTGCTATCGCGGCGATCAGATGGCCACGATGCTCGACGTCGCGAAGGAATTCGGCTTCAAGATCTCCGCCTTCCACCACGCCGCCGAAGCTTACAAGGTCGCCGACCTCCTGAAGAAGAACGGCGTCTGCGCCGTGATGTGGGCCGACTGGTGGGGCTTCAAGATGGAAGCCTATGACGGCATTCCGGAAAACATCGCGATGGTCGACCACGCCGGCGCCTGCGCGACGATCCACTCCGACGATCAATACGGCATCCAGCGTTTGAATCAGGAAGTCGCCAAGGCGATGGCCGCCGGCCGCCGCATGGGCTACCCGATCACCCGTGCGCATGCCGTGGCGTGGATGACGGCCAACCCGGCGAAGGCGCTGCACATCCTCGACAAGACCGGCACACTTGAGCCGAACAAGGATGCCGACGTCGTGCTGTGGGATCGCGATCCGTTCAGCGTCTACGCGCATGCGGAGAAAGTGTTCGTCGATGGCGCCCTGCTCTACGACCGCGACAATCCAAAGATGAGTCCACGAACCGATTTCGAACTCGGTCAGGGCGATCAAGGCCCGACGGGGGGAGCAGGACAATGAAGAAGCTTCTCCGCTCCCTTTATACGTCATCGCCCGCTTCATGCGGGCGATCCAATTTACCTGCTGGAAAAAACTGGGTTGCCCGGACAAGCCGGGCAATGACGGTGTTTGGGTTAGGTGTATTGCTGCTCAGCAGCTCCGCGTTCGGACAACCGGCACAGCCAACTTCCGGCCAATCAAACGCAACGGGATTGGATTTGCACGGCGGCAGCTACGTCGTCCTTGAAGCTAATGCTCCCAAAAGCACCGTTCTGATCAAGCACGGCCATGTCTACACCGTCGGTGCACAAGGCACTCTTGCCGACGGCGACGTTTTGATCGTCAACGGCAAGATTACTCAAGTGGGCAGCAATCTCATCGCGCCACCAGGCGCACGTGTCATCGATGCCAAAGGCAAACCGGTAACGCCGGGTCTCATGGCCTCATGGACACAACTCGGCATTCAGGAAATCCAGCTCGTTGCCGAGACCAACGACGCCGGCCCGAACACCGCGCTCGACACGGCGGCCTATGACGTCGCCGACGGCATCAATCCCGCATCGACGCTCATCCCCGTCGCGCGCATTCGCGGCGTGACGCGCTCGCTCACCGCGCCGGCCGATTGCGGCGACGTCTTCTGCGGCACCGCCGCCGTGATCCATCTCGGCAAGGGCGACGACATCATTGTGAAGCGCCAGGCTGGCGTGCTGGCGGAGTTCGAACCGGTCGGCGGTACGGGCCAGACCAACTCACGCCCCGACATCTGGGCGAAATTCCGCGAGACGATGGACGACGCCCGCGACTACTGCAGCCAGCGCGCCGCCTTCCGCCGCCCCGGTGGCTATCGCGACCAACGCAGCTACAAGATCGACCTCGACGCACTGTGCCCGGTGCTGCAAGGCCGCGAGCGCCTGATGGCGCACGCCGAGCGCGCCTCCACCATCCGTCAGGTGCTGCAATACGCGCAGGCCAACCACATCAGTCTCGTCTTCGTCGGCGCCAACGAAGCATGGATGGTCGCGAAAGAACTCGCGGCCGCGAAAGTGCCGGTGGTGATCGACAACAACATCAACCTGCCGGTCAGCTTCTCTTATCTGAACGCCACGTTGAAGAATGCCGCGCGCCTCGATGCGGCCGGCGTCACCGTCGTGTTCCAGCCTCAGAACGACAACCCCGGCCACTACGCCCGCACCATCACGCAGATCGCGGGCAACGCCGTCGCCAACGGCATGAAGTGGGACCGCGCCCTCGCCGCGATCACGCGCAATCCCGCCGCGGTGTGGGGCATCGCCGACACCTACGGCACGCTCGAACCCGGCAAAGACGCCGACGTCGTCATCTGGGACGGCGACCCGCTCGAGGTGACGAGCGCACCGACGGCGGTGTTCGTCAAAGGCCAGTCGATGCCGATGGTCTCGCGCCAGACCTTGCTGCGCGACCGCTACCGCGACCTGTCGAAGCGGCCGTACGGATATCGGTAATAAAAACTCGATTGTCATCCCGGAAGAGCGGAGCGCAGCGAAGCGATGTCCGGGACCCATTTCTCAGCGAACTCCGGACGTTCGAAGCGTCGGCCCAATGGGTCCCGGCTCTCCGTTACGCTGCGCTCAACTGCGGCCGGGATGACAACCGGTTGTGTTGAATACGGGGTTTATTCCGCCGCCATCTGCCGCGCGTGCTTCCCTTCCTGGATCTCCTCGATGATTTTCTTCGAAAACGCTTCAAGGTCATCCGGCTGACGGCTGGTGATGATGCCATTGTCCACCACCACCTCCTTGTCCACCCATTTGGCGCCGGCGTTTTCCAGATCCTTGCGGATCGATTTGTAGGACGTCGCCTCACGTCCCTTCAGCGCATCCGCCTGGACCAGCAGCCACGGTCCATGACACACCGCGGCCACGACCTTTCCGCTCGTCAGAAAGTCTTTCACAACCTTCATGGCATCCGGGTTCACGCGCAGTTGATCCGGGTTCATCACGCCGCCAGGCAACACCAGCGCCGTGAAATCGCCCTCTTTCGCGTCGGCAATGGCGATATCCACCGCCACATCCGTGCCCCAATCCTTGTCTTTCCATCCCTTGATCGTCTTGCCGTCTGGCGAGGCGATTACTACCTTGGCTCCAGCCTCGCGCAGTCTGTCGCGTGGAACCTCCAACTCCGATTGCTCGAAGCCATTTGTCGCCATGATGAGAATTTGTGCGTTCTTGATGTCTGCCATCGCAAACCTCCTGCTTGGTTGGTTTGACAACCTCCGGCGCAGCCGGGCGGTTCCGGCGCGCGCGCTGGCTGCGGCGTTGCTCATCCTGTTGAGCCTGTTCCGCGTCGCGCCTGCCCTCGCGGATGAACAAGGTCCTGCGTCGGAAACCGCTGCGCCGCTGACCGCCGCGCCGGAACCGGTCGAGGCGCATCCGCCATTCTTCACCGTGCATGGCAAGCACGGCACCGTGTATCTGCTCGGTTCGATCCATGCCCTGCCCGACTCGATCCGCTGGCGCACGCCCGAAATCGCAGCCGCAATCGAGAAGGCCGACGTGTTCGGTTTCGAGATCGCAATGGACGAAAGCGCCATGGCCGGCGTCCGTACCACGATCATGGCGCGCGGCATGCTGCCGGAAGGCAAGACGCTGCACGCGATGCTTTCTCCGGAGGGGCAGGAGAACCTCGACAAAGCGATTGCCGCAACTGGCATACAGCCGCAAATCATCGATCGCATGCAGCCATGGCTCGCCGCGCTCACCCTCGTCGTGACGCGGATGATGAAACAAAGCAATGCAACGCCTACGGCCGGCATCGATATGGTGCTGGCGAACGAGGCGGAGCAGCGGCACAAAGAACAGCGCTACATGGAAACGCTCGACGATCAGCTCAAGCTGATCATGCCGGCGGGCGATGATCCCGGCGTGAAAGAGTTCGAAGCCATGCTCAAGAATTTCCAGAAGGCGGACTTCAGCCTCGAAAAGCTGTTCAGCGCCTGGGGCAGCGGCGACGCCACCAAAATTGAGGGCATGTTCAACAATCAGCTGAAAGGCCACAACAAGGAGCGGCGTGCGCTGCTCGACGATCGCAACAAGGCGTGGGTGAAGAAGATCGAAGCGATGCTCGATACAGAGGACAAGGTCTTCCTCATCACCGTCGGCGCCGGCCATCTCGTCGGCAAAGACGGCGTCCCCAACCTGCTGCGCCGCGCGGGCTACAAAGTCGACGGCCCGCCCTAAGCGCGGCTGAGCGGTGTTGCAACCTCTTCCAGCGGCTTGCCTTCCGCCGCCACGCCCAGCGCCATCTCGACCAGTGCAGCCAGCACCATGAGTGCGCCGCCAAACAGGTAGCCGACGAGTATCTGCTCGCGCGAGCCGGTCTCGATCAGCGCTCCAAACACCGCCGGTCCCGCGATGCCGCCCAGCGCCGTGCCGAAGGCGTAGAAGATCGCAATCGTGCGGGCTCGCAGCTCGAGCGGAAACGCCTCGCCCACCGTCAGATACGCGGCACTCGCACCGGCGGACGCGAAGAAGAAGATCACGCTCCACGCGATGGTCTGCGTCACCGCACCTACCCATTCCTGCGCGAACGCATAACCGCTGATCGCGAGTAGAATGCCGGAGAGGCCGTACGTCGCCGTGATCATCGTCTTGCGGCCCAGCGTGTCGAACAGCGGCCCCAGCAACAGCGGCCCGAGAAAATTGCCCGCCGCGAACGGCAGGATGAACCAGCCGACCGACGATCCCGGCACTTGATAGAACGTCGTCAGGATCAGCGCATACGTGAAGAAGATCGCGTTGTAGCAAAACGCCTGCGTCGCCATCAGCGTCAGGCCCAGCACCGTGCGTTTCGGATAGACGCGCAGCAGCACACCGATCAACTCGCCCAGCGATGCATGCTCACGGTGCATCAGCGCGATACGCGGCACGTCGGTCTTCAACGCCGGTCCAACCCGCCGCTCGATCTGCTCGACAATCACTTCCGCTTCTGCCGCGCGGCTGTGGGTCATCAGCCAGCGTGGGCTCTCCGGCACGAAGCGGCGCAGGAACACAACGCCGAGCGCCAGCGCGCCGCCGATGATGAACGCCAGCCGCCAGCCCCACTCCAGCGGCACAATCGCCGGATCGAGCACCACCACTGAGCCTAGCGCACCGATCGCTGCGCCCACCCAGAAGCTGCCGTTCACCGCCAGATCGGTGCGGCCGCGATAACGCGCCGGCACGAACTCCTGGATTGCTGAATTGATCGCCGCGTACTCGCCGCCGATCCCCGCGCCGGTAATGGCGCGAAAGATCGCGAACGACCAGAAATCCCACGACAGCCCGGTCGCGATGGTCGCGACGAGATAGACGCCGACCGTCACCGTGAACAGCTTCTTGCGGCCAAAGCGGTCGGTCAGATCGCCGAACACCAGCGCCCCGATC